>NZ_JAPWHT010000186.1:0-18857 GCF_027270795.1 Streptomyces sp. ActVer | reverse complement strand
CGGAGCCGGGGCCGGAGCCTGGCCGAGGTGGTGTGCCGCAAGGCGGTTTGCGGCGAGGCCGACGGCGTTCGTGGCCGAAGGTCTCCGTCGCCGCCGTGTTGCTCTGTGTCGCGGCGGCGGCCGCCTCGGGTGGTCTGCACGGCGCGGATCTGCGGCGTGGCCCCGTCCCGGAGCTGGCGCGGCAGTACGCCCAGGTGACCGCCGAGGTGGAGGTCACCTCGGATCCACGGCTGACGCGTCCGCGGATCAAGGGCAACCACGCGGCTCCGACCGCCATCCTGCTCAACGCCGAGGTCAGACGGGTCGAGAAACCGGACGGGACGGTGGCGGAAACCCGAACGCCGGTGCTGCTGATCGTGGACGCGGGTGCGCGGGTGGCCCGTGAGCGGCAGGGATCGCCCTGGCTCTCCCTCCTGCCTTCCACGAGGCTGCGTGTGACGGCGCGGGTCGTGCCCCCGCTCGGGGGCGGTGACCGGGTCGCGGCGGTGCTGCGCGTGCGCGGCAGCGGCCCGCCGCGGGTGGTCGGGCCGCCGTCGGACACGCAGCGGTTCGCCGGAGATCTGAGAGCCGGGCTGCGGGCGGCGACCGACGGTCTGGAGCCGGACGCACGGGCGCTGTTGCCGGGTCTGGTGGTGGGGGACACCTCACGGATCTCGCCGGAGCTGGACGAGGCGTTCAAGGCGACGGATCTCACACACATCCTGGCGGTGAGCGGCGCCAACTTCACGATCCTGCTCGCCCTGCTCATCGGGCCACCCGGTCGCGCCCAGCAGGCGGAGCGCCGAGGACTGGCACCGCGGCTCGGCATCCCCCTGCGGGCGACCGCTCTGGCCGGTGGGGCGCTCACGCTCGGCTTCGTCATCGTGTGCCGGCCGGACCCGAGCGTGCTGCGAGCCGCGGCCTGCGGATCGATCGCGCTGCTGGCCATCGCGACCGGCCGCCGCCGATCTCTGATCCCGGCGCTGGCCACGGCGGTTCTGCTGCTGGTGCTGTACGACCCCTGGCTGGCGCGGAGTTATGGGTTCCTGCTGTCCGTGCTCGCCACCGGCGCTCTGCTCACGCTGGCTCCGCGAT
Source organism: Streptomyces sp. ActVer (assembly GCF_027270795.1). Lineage (NCBI taxonomy): Bacteria > Bacillati > Actinomycetota > Actinomycetes > Kitasatosporales > Streptomycetaceae > Streptomyces > Streptomyces sp. ActVer. The sequence goes on along the minus strand of NZ_JAPWHT010000186.1, from coordinate 17,783 downwards.
GGAGTTCCGCGTTGCGGAGGCGTGGGGTGTCGCCGCGGCTGGCCGAGGCGTTGGCGGCCGCGGGGGCCGCGCAGGCGGTGTGCGCACCGGTGGTCGCCGTCCTGTCGGCCCGGGTGAGCCTGGTGGCGGTGCCGTGCAATCTGCTGGTGGAGTTCGCGGTCGCGCCGTCCACGGTGCTGGGCTTCGCGACCCTGGCCACGGCTCCCTGGGCGATGCCCGTCGCCAAGGCACTTGCCTGGTGCGCGAGTTGGCCCGCCGGATGGATCGCGGACATCGCCCGTGCGGGGGCCGCGCTGCCGGGCGGAGGAGTGGACTGGCCGGGCAGTTGGACGGGCGCGCTGCTGCTCGCCCTGGTGATCGCCGTTGTGGTGCTGGTCGGCCGCAGACTGCTGAGACACCCCTGGCTCAGCGCGGCCTGCGGAGTGCTGCTTCTGCTGGTGATGGTGCAGCCGCCTCCTCTCACCCGGGTGATCACGGGGTGGCCGCCGCCCGGCTGGCGGTTCGCGATGTGTGACGTGGGACAAGGAGACGCCATGGTGCTCGCGGCGGGCGACGGCACCGGTGTCGTGGTCGACGCGGGACCGGACCCGACGCTGGCCGACCGGTGCCTGCGCGCGCTCGGCATCACACGGATCCCGCTCGTCGTGCTGACCCACTTCCACGCGGACCACGTCGCCGGGTTGCCGGGCGTGCTGCGCGGGCGATCGGTGGGCGCGATCGAGACGACGGGCTTCGAAGAGCCGCTGGACCAGGCGGAGTCCGTCCACCGGCAGGCGGCGGCCCGGCGGATCCCGGTGACGCGGGCGGTGGCGGGGGAGCGGCGTCGCACGGGTGCGCTCGACTGGCAGGTCCTGTGGCCGCCACCGGAGCGGGCCCCGCGACCCGAGGGCCCGAACGACGCGAGCGTCACCCTGCTCGTACGGTCGGCGGGCCTGACGCTGCTGATGCTCGGAGACCTCGAACCACCGGCACAACAGGCACTGCTGAGATCACCGGCGGGCGCCGGCCTGGGGAATGTGGACGTGCTCAAGGTCGCCCACCACGGGTCGGCCTACCAGGATCCGGACCTCATACGCCGGCTGTCGCCGCGCCTCGCTCTGATCTCCTGCGGCGCCGACAACCCGTACGGACACCCGGCGCCGAGCACGGTGGCGGCGTTGCGGGCCGGGGGTGCGGAGGTGCTGCGTACGGACGAGGACGGGGCGGTCGCCGTGGCAGGAGGCGGTGAGCGCCTGCTGGTGGCGGGAGACTGAGTACATGAAACCCGCACAGGCTGATGCCTACCTCCGCCGTATCGGCGCCGCCCACCCCGCCTGGCCCACCGCCGACGTACTGCGTGAACTCCAGTTGCGGCACCTGATGACGGTGCCGTTCGAGAACCTGTCGATCCACCTCGGCGAGGAGATCGTGCTGGAGGAGGAGCGGCTGCTGGACAAACTGGTGGGCTCCCGGAGGGGAGGGTTCTGCTACGAACTGAACGGGGCGTTCGGGATGTTGCTCGGGGCACTGGGCTTCGATGTGACATTGCTCGCGGCGCGCGTGTACGGGGAGGAGGGGCGACTGGGGGTTCCGTTCGACCATCTCGCGCTGCGGGTGCGGACGGTGGACGGGGGTGACTGGCTCGTCGACGTCGGTTTCGGGGCGAACAGCCACTATCCGCTGGCGTTCGGGGAGCGGGGCGAGCAGACGGATCCGGGCGGCGCGTTCCGGGTGATCGTGGCGGGCGCGGATCCGGCGGGGGTGCGCGGGAACGACAGGCGGTTCGGGGACCTGGACGTCGTGCGGGACGGCAGGTCGCAGTACCGGCTGGAGACCCGGCCGCGGGTGCTCGGGGACTGCCTGGCCGGGGCCTGGTGGCACAGCACCTCGCCGGCCTCGCACTTCACGCAGTCGCTCGTCTGCTCGCGGCTCACCGAGGACGGCGGGCGCATCACGCTCAGCGGACGCACGCTCACGGTCACGGACCCCGACGGAGGGAAGGAGGGGTCGGATCTGGCCACGGACGAGGAGGTGTTGAAGGCGTATCGGGAACGGTTCGGGATCGAGCTGGAGCGCGTCCCGGTTGTCAGGAAAGGCCAATCCTGAGGGAAAAACACTAACGGAGCTGCCAATTCGGGCTACTGGTGCGTAGTCCCAGCACATGTGCTGGATTCCTACGATGTAGACGTCTGTTGCCTCGAAAGTCGCATCAGTGGTCGAATACCTCCTCTGCAACGGTGATTTCACAACGTTCGTGTCGCGCGAGGGTGGGTCGCAGATGGTTGGCAGCTGGCTGGGGAACCGTTCGAACCGAACGCAACGGGCGGATCGTGTCGCCGCGGTGCCGATGCCGGACGGGGCAGGAGTGCTCAGCTGCCGGGTACTGGATCCGGTCAACCAGCCGGTGCCGCATGCCGAGTTCGTGGTCACGGACACGTCGGGGCGAAAAGTGGTCGGCGGGGGGCTGGATCCGTTCGGGTCCTTCACGGTGACGGTGCCGGCGGGCGAGTACCGGCTCGCGGTGTCGGCCGAGGGGTACTCGCCGTTCAGGGCGAACGCCACGGTGGAGGAGAACGCGCTGGCCTCGCTCGGCGAAGTGACGCTGCACGTCGCCCGGCCGCCCGCACTGCCCCGGCCGGGGGACTGGGAGATCGAGCCGACGCACTCCACGATCGGGTTCACCGCCAGGCACATCGGGCTGGCCAAGGTGCGGGGCAGGTTCAACACGTTCGCGGGGGTGATACGGCTGGCCGAGCGCGCCGAGCAGTCGGCCATGCATGTGGTGATCGACGCGTCGTCCGTCGACACGAACGTGAAGATGCGGGACGACCATCTGAGGTCCGCGGACTTTCTTGATGTCGACCGGTTTCCGACGCTGGAGTTCTACAGTGACCGGTTCGCGCACCGGGGTGGCAACCGGTGGGCGGTCACCGGGGCGCTGTCGCTGCACGGGGTGACGCGGACGGTCACGCTCGACACGGAGTATCTCGGCGTCGGCAACGGCATGGAGGGCGAGGTGCGGGCGGCCTGCCGGGCCAGCACAGAACTGCGCCGCGACGACTTCACGGTGAGCTGGCAGACGATGCTCGCCCGGGGGATCGCCGTGGTCGGCCCGAGCATCACGGTCGATCTGGACGTACAGATCGTGCCCAAGGGCTGACGGGGCTGACGGGGGTGGCAGGGTTCATGGGGCTGCCCGGTCTGTGGGGCTGCCTCGGCCGGCAGGTCTGACCTGGTGTTTTGGGGATCGCCCGCCCTCGGCGCGGAGCGTCGTCCGCGTACCGGAAAATGGCCGGGTGAGCGATGTGAGACATGTACTGGTCCTGCCCGACCGCGATGCCGCGCACGAGGCGGCGGAGGCGCTCGGGGAGCGGTTCGCACTCGACGAGGAGCCGCAGCTCGTACGGGACGCCCTGGCCGGTGAGGACGACGCCGAGGACGCGCAGTGGCTGCTGGTCCTGCGGGACTCGGACGGGCGGCTCGATGCGGGGGAGCTGGACGCGTTCGCGGGGGAGTGGGACGGGTGGCGCGAGGAGCCGTAGGCCGCCGTCGCGGGTGAGGACCGGTTCGGCCGCCGCATGACCGTGGGCTTGGCTCTTGGCAGGCGGGCTTCCGTGCGGTCGGCGGGCCTCGGCGCGGGCGACGGCTCGCCCTCCGGTTGTCTGATTCCCGCTGGCATCGGGTCATCCTTCGGCTGACGGGCCACCTCGGGGTGGGCGCCCGCCCCACGGTCCACCCCATGGCGGGCGGTCCACCTCGCGGGCGGAGTCCGTTGTCAGTGGTGCGTGGGATGCTTGGGCGCGATGGCCAGGAACTCTGCACAGGACAACCCGCTCGCCCCCGTCACGATCGCCGTCGGGCAGGAGGACCTCCTGCTCGACCGTGCCGTGCGGGAGGTGGTGGTCGCCGCGCGGGCCGCCGACGCGGACACGGATGTACGGGACCTCACGTCGGACCAGTTGCAGCCGGGCACGCTCGCCGAGCTGACCAGTCCGTCGCTCTTCGCGGAGCGCAAGGTCGTCGTGGTGCGCAACGCCCAGGATCTGTCGGCCGACACGATCAAGGACGTGAAGGCGTATCTGGGCGCCCCCGCCGAGGAGATCACGCTCGTGCTGCTGCACGCGGGTGCGGCCAAGGGCAAGGGGCTGCTCGATGCCGCGCGCAAGGCGGGTGCGCGGGAGGTCGCCTGCCCCAAGATGACGAAGCCTGCGGATCGGCTGGCCTTCGTGAAGAGCGAGTTCCGGGCGCTGGGGCGGTCCGCCACGCCTGAGGCCTGCCAGGCCCTTGTCGACTCCATCGGGAGCGATCTGCGGGAGCTGGCGTCCGCCGTGACGCAGCTTGTCTCGGACATCGAGGGGACGATCGACGAGGCCGTTGTCGGGCGGTACTACACGGGGCGGGCCGAGGCCTCCAGCTTCACGGTGGCCGATCGGGCGGTCGAGGGGCGGGCGGCGGAGGCGTTGGAGGCTCTGCGGTGGTCTCTGTCCACCGGGGTCGCGCCGGTGATGATCACCAGTGCTTTGGCGCAGGGGGTGCGGGCGATTGGGAAGCTGTCGTCGGCTCGTGGGGGGCGGCCCGCGGATCTTGCTCGGGAGCTGGGGATGCCGCCGTGGAAGATCGATCGGGTTCGGCAGCAGATGCGGGGGTGGACTCCGGATGGGGTTTCGGTCGCCCTTCGGGCGGTCGCTGAGGCCGATGCCGGTGTGAAGGGTGGGGGTGACGATCCCGAGTACGCCCTCGAGAAGGCCGTCGTCGCCATTGCCCGGGCGGCCCGCTCTCGCCGCGGCTAGCTGCCGCCGGGCGTTCTTCGCCCCGCCGCCCCTTCCCATTCCCGTCCCTTCCGGGGGCTCCGCCCCCAGGCCCCCGTGTCGCGCTGACGCGCTCGTCCTCAAACGCCGGACGGGCTGAAGAGTGCCGGCCACGCCCCCAGCGCAACCCACCGCCCCCGCAGCGCAACCCACACGCCAAAAGCCCCGACCTCTCCCCCTGGGGAAGGGAGAGCGGTCGGGGCCTCGGATTGTGCGGGGGACTCGTACCCGCGTGGCGAACGCAGTCGCGTACGAGTCGGGGTGCCGGTCGGGAGCGGATGAGAGAGGGCCCGCTCAGGTCCTTCCGGCGGTCAAATCAAGTGGGTTCAGCCCTTGAGGGTGGAGACCTTCGAAGCAAGCGCCGACTTCTTGTTGGCGGCCTGGTTCTTGTGGATGACGCCCTTCGAGACAGCCTTGTCCAGCTTGCGCGAAGCCTCGCGCGCGGCCTCCGTGGCCTTCTCGACGTCACCCGCGGCAGCAGCCTCACGGGCCTTGCGGATCGCGGTCTTCAGCGAAGACTTGACGGCCTTGTTGCGCAGCCGAGCCTTCTCGTTGGTCTTGATCCGCTTGATCTGGGACTTGATGTTCGCCACGAAATGAGCCTTCTCAGGTTCTGGCACGCGAGAAACGAGAAACGGGAAACGGAAATACGCCTCACGCGCTCGCCTCATGCACCGTTTGGTTTCTTGAGGATGTGCCTCCTGCAGAGAGGGCATGAGACACAGCTGTTCAGGCTACCAGTCACCGCACGAGTGGCCCAAACCGGTCGCACGCCCCCGCCCGTGGGACCATGGAGCCTACGTATCGATCCGACCCGAGGCGACAGGCGCCTCAAGAGACAGGACCCTGCGTGCCCGCGACCCCTAACAATGTGCCCGAGCCGAGCCGTACCGCCCCGGCGCTGCTCCGCAATTTCTGCATCATCGCGCACATCGACCACGGCAAGTCCACGCTCGCCGACCGGATGCTCCAGCTGACCGGCGTGGTCGATCAGCGGCAGATGCGCGCTCAGTACCTCGACCGGATGGACATCGAGCGCGAGCGCGGCATCACGATCAAGTCCCAGGCGGTCCGGCTGCCCTGGGCCCCGACCGAGGATCCGGGCAAGACCCACATCCTCAACATGATCGACACCCCCGGGCACGTGGACTTCACGTATGAGGTGTCCCGGTCGCTCGCAGCCTGCGAGGGGACCGTCCTCCTCGTGGACGCCGCTCAGGGCATCGAGGCGCAGACTCTCGCCAACCTCTACCTGGCGATGGAGAACGACCTCAAGATCATCCCCGTACTGAACAAGATCGACCTGCCGGCCGCCCAGCCCGAGAAGTTCTCCGAGGAGCTCGCCAACCTCATCGGCTGCCAGCCCGAGGACGTGCTCAAGGTCTCGGCGAAGACCGGCATCGGTGTGGACGCGCTCCTGGACCGGGTCGTCCGCGACGTTCCGGCCCCGGTCGGTGTCAAGGACGCGCCCGCCCGCGCGATGATCTTCGACTCGGTCTACGACTCCTACCGGGGCGTGGTCACGTACGTACGTGTCATCGACGGCCAGCTCAACAAGCGCGAGCGCATCAAGATGATGTCGACCGGCGCCACCCACGAGCTGCTGGAGATCGGCGTCTCGTCCCCCGAGATGACGCCGGCCGACGGCATCGGCGTCGGCGAGGTGGGCTACATCATCACCGGCGTGAAGGACGTCCGTCAGTCCAAGGTCGGTGACACGATCACCAGCAAGGACAAGGGCGCCACCGAGGCCCTCGGCGGGTACAAGGACCCCAAGCCGATGGTCTTCTCGGGGCTGTATCCGCTGGACGGCTCGGACTACCCCGACCTCCGCGAGGCGCTGGACAAGCTCCAGCTCAACGACGCCGCCCTGGTCTACGAGCCGGAGACCTCCGCGGCCCTCGGCTTCGGCTTCCGTGTCGGCTTCCTCGGCCTGCTGCACCTCGACGTCATCCGTGAGCGCCTGGAGCGCGAGTTCAACCTCGAACTCATCGCCACCGCGCCCAACGTGGTCTACCGCGTGATCATGGAGGACGGGAAGGAGCACACGGTCACCAACCCGAGCGAGTTCCCCGAGGGCAAGATCGACAAGGTCTTCGAGCCGGTCGTCCGCGCCACGATCCTCGCTCCCAGCGAGTTCATCGGCTCGATCATGGAGCTCTGCCAGACCCGCCGCGGCACCCTCCTCGGCATGGACTACCTCTCCGAGGACCGCGTCGAGATCCGCTACACGCTGCCCCTCGCCGAGATCGTCTTCGACTTCTTCGACAACCTGAAGTCCAAGACCCGCGGGTACGCCTCCCTGGACTACGAGCCCACCGGCGAGCAGGACGCCTCGCTGGTGAAGGTCGACATCCTCCTCCACGGCGACCGCGTCGACGCCTTCTCCGCCGTCACGCACAAGGACGCGGCTTACGCGTACGGAGTGCGGCTCGTCGCCAAGCTGCGCGAGCTCATCCCGCGCCAGGCCTTCGAGATTCCCATCCAGGCGGCCATCGGGTCCCGGGTCATCGCCCGCGAGACCATCCGCGCCATCCGGAAGGACGTCCTCGCCAAGTGCTACGGCGGTGACATCTCCCGTAAGCGGAAGCTGCTGGAGAAGCAGAAGGAAGGCAAGAAGCGGATGAAGATGGTGGGCTCTGTGGAGGTTCCGCAAGAGGCCTTCATCGCCGTTCTGTCCAGCGACGACGCGGCCGGCTCGGGCAAGGGCAAGAAGTAGCCGCCGGCACGGTCGTCGGGCGGCCGCGGAATCACGGGCCCGTCGCGCTTTCGCGCGGCGGGCCCGCCGCGTCAACGGACTGCCGCGTTCCGCCCACGCTCTGTAGGAAGTGACAGCACGCCGCCCCTTACGCACCGGGCGGACGGGCTTTACTCTGATCACCACTCGTTGGTTACTCGTGAGTTAAACAACGAGTGCGCTGAGCCAGTCGCCAGTGAGTCACCAGCATCAATCTGCCCCTGAGCCATCTGTCAGAGCCAACCGCAACCAGCCAGCCACACGCACTGTCGCGGGCCCCGGAGGATGTCGTGAGCGACACACAGACCCTGATCGAGAACCGTCCGCCGTCCGTGGCGGCCCTCTTCCTGGAGCGCGTGGCGGCGACGCCGGACGCGGAGGCGTACCGCTACCCGGTGCCGCCCGCCTCGGGCGAGGGCCCGGACGACTGGAAGTCCCTGAGCTGGGCGCAGGCGGCCGACCGGGTCTACGCGATCGCGGCCGGTCTGATCGAACTGGGTGTGCAGCCGGAGCAGCGCGTCGCGCTCGCCTCCTCGACCCGCGTCGACTGGATCCTCGCCGACCTCGGCATCATGTGCGCGGGCGCGGCGACGACCACCGTCTACCCGCAGACGAACGCCGAGGAGTCGGCCTTCATCCTGGCCGACTCGTCGAGCAAGGTGCTGATCGCGGAGGACGCGGCGCAGCTCGCCAAGGCCCAGGAGAAGCGCGGCGACCTGCCCGAGCTGACCCACGTCGTGGTGATCGACCCGGCCGGCGTGGAGTCCAGCGAGGGCGTCCTCACGCTCGCCGAGCTGGAGACCCGCGGCGCCGCGTACCTGGAGAAGAACCCCGACCTGATCAAGGAGAAGGTCGGGGCGATCACCAAGGACCAGCTGGCCACCCTCATCTACACCTCCGGCACCACGGGCCGCCCCAAGGGCGTCCGGCTGCCGCACGACAACTGGTCGTACATGGCGAAGGCCATCGCCGCGACCGGTCTGGTCGGCCAGGAGGACGTCCAGTACCTGTGGCTGCCGCTGGCGCACGTCTTCGGCAAGGTGCTCACGTCCGGCCAGATCGAGGTCGGACACGTCACCGCCGTCGACGGCCGCGTCGACAAGATCATCGAGAACCTGCCGGTCGTACAGCCGACGTACATGGCTGCCGTGCCCCGCATCTTCGAGAAGGTCTACAACGGGGTCGCGGCCAAGGCGCGGGCCGCCGGCGGTGCCAAGTACAAGATCTTCCAGTGGGCGGCCGGCGTCTCCCGCGAGTACGCGAAGGCCACGCAGGACAACTTCCGCCGCACCGGCACCGCCTCCGCGCCCTTCGGCCTCTCGGCCAGGCACAAGGTCGCCGACGCGCTCGTCTACGCCAAGATCCGTGAGGCCTTCGGCGGCAACCTGCGCGCCTGCGTCTCCGGGTCGGCGGCCCTCGCGCCCGAGATCGGCTTCTTCTTCGCGGGCGCCGGCATCCACATCCTGGAGGGGTACGGGCTCACGGAGTCGTCCGCCGCCTCCTTCGTCAACCCAGGCGAGGCGTACCGCACCGGCACGGTCGGCAAGCCGCTGCCCGGCACCGAGGTGCGCATCGCGGACGACGGCGAGATCCTGCTGCGCGGCCCCGGCATCATGGAGGGCTACCACGGACTGCCCGAGAAGACCGCCGAGGTGCTGGAGTCCGACGGCTGGTTCCACACCGGCGACATCGGCGAGCTGTCCCCCGACGGCTATCTGCGCATCACGGACCGTAAGAAGGACCTCATCAAGACCTCGGGAGGCAAGTACATCGCGCCCGCCGAGGTCGAGGGTCAGTTCAAGGCCGTCTGCCCCTACGTCTCCAACATCCTCGTGCACGGCGCCGACCGGAACTTCTGCACCGCCCTCATCTCCCTCGACGAGCCGTCGATCCTCGGCTGGGCCGCGGACAACGGCCTGTCGGGCAAGTCGTACGCCGAGGTCGTCGCCGCCCCCGCGACGGTCGAGCTCATCGACGGCTACGTCAAGACGCTCAACGAGGGCCTCCAGCGCTGGCAGACCATCAAGAAGTTCAAGCTCCTCCCGCGCGACCTCGACATCGAACACGGCGAACTGACGCCCAGCCTGAAGCTGAAGCGCCCGGTCGTCGAGCGGGAGTACAAGCACCTGATCGACGAGATGTACGCCGGGTCGCGCGAGGCGTAGCCGTCGGGTTTGAGGGCGCCCCTGGCCCGGCTGGGGGTGCGGGGGTCGTCCCCCGCGGTGATGCAGCCAGGCACCTGATCGACGAGATGTACGCCGGGTCACGCGAGGCGTAGCGCTCCGCTTGGAGCGTGTTGGTTCGTCTGCGGGTTCGTTGTGGCTGGTCGCGCCCCGCGGCGGAGCCGCACGACGACACAGCCCCGCGCCCCTTTGGGGCGCGGCCCGAACCACAGTCGGCCTCGGGGCGAGGTCACAGACCCCGCCCCTTTCGCATTTCGCGGAGCAGGTCCTCCATGTGGCGTATGTGGTGGCGCAGTTCGAGGACGTCCTCGAGGTCGCTGGTCGCCATGTGGGTCTCGATCGCGCGCAGGCGGTCGGCGAGTTCGTCGAACTGCGCCTGCTCGCGGGCGAGCATCCGCTCCAACTGCCGGTTCTTGCGGTGCAGATCGAGGAAGACGGTCACCTTGGCGCGCAGCACCCAGGGGTCGAACGGCTTGGTGAGATAGTCGGCGGCTCCGGTCGCGTACCCGCGAAACGCATAGCCCGCGTCGGAGTCCGTGCCGGTCAGGAAGATGATCGGTACGTCCTTGGTCTGGTCGAGCCGCTTGATGTTCGCGGCCGTCTCGAAGCCGTCCATGCCCGGCATCCGGATGTCGAGCAGGACGACGGCGAACCGCTGCCGCAGCAGCGCCTTCATCGCCTCCTCGCCCGAACGGGCGCGTACGAGCGGTTCGTTGAGGGACCCCAGGACGGCCTCAAGCGCGATCAGGTTGTCCTCCATGTCGTCCACGAGGAGGATGCTGGCGCGCTCGTCGGTCGAGCCTTCAGTGCTCATGGTGATTGACTGCCTGCCTCATTGGTTCGCCGGCGGGACGGTGGGCTCCTCCGATGCGACGGACTCGGGCGCGCCGGAACCCAGGGGTTCCGCTGCGCCGGTCGCGACGGAGAGTCCCTGCTCCTCGGCATCAGTGCTCTCGGGGTCCAGGAGCGCACAGACGACGGTCAGCAGTTGATCGACGTCCACCGGCTTGGGTACGTAGTCGTTGGCACCGCGCGCGATGGACTTCTCGCGGTCGCCCGGCATCGCCTTGGCGGTGAGGGCGACGATGGGAAGTCCGGCCCAGCGCGGGGTGCGGCGGATGGCGGCGATGGTCTCGTAGCCGTCCATCTCCGGCATCATGATGTCCATCAGTACGAGCTGGACGTCGGGGTTGCGCTCCAGTGTCTCGATGCCCTCGCGCCCGTTCTCCGCGTACAGGACGGGCATCCCGACCCGGCCCAGTACGTGGGTGAGCGCGAAGACGTTGCGGATGTCGTCGTCCACGATCAACACCCGTCGCCCGGGCAGGACCTGCCCTGCCCGCCCCGCCTTCCACGCCTCCAGTTTGGTGGGTGCCGGCCAGCCGTCGTCCTGGTCGTGAACGGTGTAGGGCTCGGAGGACAGCTGCTCGGGCATGGACAGGGCCCGCTCCTCGGCGCCCGGCTCGGTCGCCGAGTGCCCGGGGCTGACGACCGGCACGTACAGCGTGAAGGTGGAACCCCTGCCGGGCATGCTCTCGGCGATGATGCGGCCGCCCAGCAGGCCCGCGATCTCCCGGCTGATGGACAGGCCGAGGCCCGTGCCGCCGTACTTGCGGTTCGTCGTGCCGTCGGCCTGCTGGAACGCCTCGAAGATCACCGGGAGTTTCTCCGGGGCGATGCCGATGCCGGTGTCGGAGACCGCGAAGGCGATCACGTGGTCGCTCTTCTCGCGGGTGTAGCGGTGCTCGGTGTCCTTGACGCGGTTGACGCGCAGCTCGACCCGTCCCGTCGCGGTGAACTTGATCGCGTTCGAGAGCAGGTTGCGCAGGATCTGCTGGAGCCGCTGCTCGTCCGAGTACATCTCGCGCGGTACGTCCTCGCCGACCGCCACCTCGAAGGCGAGCCCCCGGTCCAGCGTGAGCGGCCGGAACGTGGCGTGGACGTAGTCGAGCAGTTTGATCAGCGGCAGCTTCTTCGGGCGTACGTCCATCCGGCCGGCCTCGATCTTCGACAGGTCGAGGATGTCGTTGATCAGCTGGAGGAGGTCGGAGCCCGAGCGGTGGATCGTCGTCGCGAACTGCACCTCCTGGTCCGAGAGATGACCGTCCGGGTTGTCGGAGAGCAGCCTGGCCAGGATCAGCAGCGAGTTGAGGGGCGTCCTCAGCTCGTGCGACATGTTCGCCAGGAACTCCGACTTGTACTGGGAGCTGGTGGCCAACAGCGCCGCCTTCTCCTCCAGTTCGGCGTTGGAGCGCTGCAACTCGGCCTGCTGCGACTGCAGTTCGTCGGAGCGGTCCTGGAGCTGGACGGCCAGGCGCTGCGACTCGCCGAGCAGTGACTCCGTACGGGAGTTGGCGATGATGGTGTTGATCGCGACGCCGATGGTGTTCACGAACTGGTCGAAGAACGCCAGGTGCACATCGGAGAAGCGGGAGAACGAGGCGAGCTCGATCACCCCCAGCAGCTTGTCCTCGAAGAGGATCGGGATGATGACGACGCTCGCGGGAGCCGCCTCCCCCAGACCGCTGTTGATCTTGATGTAGTCCGGCGGGGCCTCCTCCACCAGGATCCGCTTCTTCTCGCGGGCGGCCTGCCGTACGAGCCCGTGCACCGGCATGGTGCCCGTGTCGACGGTCGCGCCCTGCGCCGAGCCGTACCCCGCGATGAAGGCGAGCCCCTTGGCGGGCACGGCCGTGTGCAGCGAGGCGCCGTCCTCCTCCGGGTCGGCCAGGAAGAAGGCGCCGTACTGCGCGTTCACCAGCGGCGTCAGCTCGCGCAGGATCAGGTCGGCGACCTCCATCAGGTCCCGGTGGCCCTGCATCAGGGCGGCGAGACGGGCGAGGTTCGACTCCAGCCAGTCCTTCGCGCGGGTCGTCTCGCGGAGGTTGGCCACCATCAGGTTGATGTTGTCCTTCAGCTCGGCGACCTCGCCCTGCGTCTCCACCGTGATCGAGCGGGACATGTCGCCCTGGGCCACCGCGGACGCCACCTCGGCGATCGCGCGGACCTGGGTGGTGAGGTTGGACGCCAGCTCGTTCACGTTCGTCGTCAGGCGCTTCCAGGTGCCGTACACACCCTCCACCCGTGCCTGGCCGCCGAGTTGGCCCTCCGAACCCACCTCGCGGGCCACGCGCGTGACCTCGGACGAGAACGACGACAGCGTGTCCACCATCGTGTTGATCGTGGTCTTCAGCTCCAGGATCTCGCCGCGCGCGTCCACGTCGATCTTCTTGGAGAGGTCGCCCTGGGCCACCGCGGTCGCGACCTGCGCGATGTTCCGCACCTGTGAAGTCAGGTTGTCCGCCATGTAGTTGACGTTGTCGGTCAGGTCCCGCCAGACGCCGGACACGCCGAGGACCTGGGCACGGCCGCCGAGCCGTCCGTCGGTGCCGACCTCGCGGGCCACGCGGGTCACCTCGTCGGCGAAGGCGCGCAGCTGCTCCACCATCGTGTTGACCGTGTCCTTCAGCTCCAGGATCTCGCCGCGCGCGTCGACCGTGATCTTCTTGCCGAGGTTGCCGTTCGCCACGGCCGTCGTCACCTGGGCGATGTTCCGCACCTGTGAAGTCAGGTTCAGGGCCATGAAGTTGACGTTGTCGGTGAGGTCCTTCCAGACGCCGGAGACGCCGCGGACCTGGGCCTGCCCTCCGAGGTTTCCTTCGGTGCCGACCTCGCGGGCGACGCGGGTGACCTCGTCGGCGAAGGCGGAGAGCTGGTCGACCATCGTGTTGATCGTCGACTTCAGCTCCAGGATCTCGCCCTTCGCCTCCACCGTGATCTTCTTGCCGAGGTCGCCCTGGGCCACGGCGGTGGAGACGAGCGCGATGTTGCGGACCTGTGAGGTCAGGTTGTCCGCCATGAAGTTGACGTTGTCGGTGAGGTCCTTCCAGACCCCGGACACTCCCCGGACCTGCGCGCGCCCGCCCAGGTTGCCTTCGGTGCCGACCTCGCGGGCGACGCGGGTGACCTCGTCGGCGAAGGCGGAGAGCTGGTCGACCATCGTGTTGATCGTCGACTTCAGCTCCAGGATCTCGCCCTGCGCGTCGACCGTGATCTTCTGGCTCAGGTCGCCGTTGGCCACGGCCGTGGTGACCTGGGCGATGTTGCGGACCTGCGAGGTCAGATTCGAGGCCATGAAGTTGACGTTGTCGGTGAGGTCCTTCCAGACCCCGGACACACCGCGCACCTGGGCCCGGCCGCCCAACTGGCCCTCCGTACCCACCTCGCGGGCCACGCGCGTGACCTCGTCGGCGAAGGCGGAGAGCTGGTCGACCATCGTGTTCACGGTCAGCTTCAGTTCGAGCAGCTCGCCGGTCGCCTCGACCGTCACCGTGCGGGTCAGGTCGCCGCGCGCCACCGCCGTGGTGACCAGGGCGATGTCACGGACCTGGGCGGTCAGCCGGGACGCCATCGTGTTCACGGCCTCGGTCACGTCCCGCCAACTGCCCGACAGACCGGTCACCTTGGCGCGGCCGCCCAGCCGCCCCTCCGTGCCGACCTCGCGCGCCACCCGGGTCACCTCGCCGGTGAACAGGGAAAGCTGGTCGACCATTTTGTTGACCGTCCGGCCCAACCGCCGTAGATCGCCCCGCAGTTGGCGGTTGCCGTCGTGCAGGTCGACGCGCTGGGTCAGGTCGCCGCCCGCCACCGCGTCGAGCACACGGGTCGCGTTGGCGGCCGGTGCCACCAGCGCGTCCAGCAACTGGTTCACGTCGTTGACCCGGGTCGTCCAGTGGCCCTGCCCCGGGCTCGCGGAGAGCCGCTCGTCGAGCCGGCCGTGACGGACGAGCTCCCGGCGGACGCGTTGCACCTCGGAGTTGAAGTGCAGGCTGCGGTCCAGGATCTGGTTGAACACCGTGACCAGCTCGGCCACCAGCCCGTGGCCCGATTCGGGCACCTTGCTGAAATCGCCGTCTCGGGCGGCGGTCATGGCAGCGAGCAGAGGACGCAGATCTGATGCCCGAATCTGTCCGTCTTCGAGCACATGCGTAGCACTGTTCTCACTCATGGTGGCCCAACTTCGGTAACTCGGCGCTTATGGGCGTGGCCAGTCTGTCACTCTGTCCGCATCGCCTGAGGCGTAATCGTCCGAACTGCTCAGGGAGCCGCACAGTGGGGCCCATACCGACGCAACGGGAGTCCATGTCCCGTGCTCCTGAGGCACCAGACCGCCCGCGGGCGGTGGCACGTACGTCCTTACCGGGCAACCCTCTAGCGCCGGGCGCCGCCCGTCGGTTCGTCCGTACCGCACTCGCCGAATGGACCGAACTCGCCCTGCCCGGCGCCGAGTTCATCACCGACCTGCTCGTCGCCGACGCCATGGTGGTCGTCAGTGAACTCGTCACGAACGCGGTGGTGCACGCCGGCACGGACGTGGAGCTGCTGTGCCGGCTCGGCCGTTGCTCGGAGGACTGCCCGGCGGCCGCCGCGTCGGACTCCAGGGCCGTACGAACGGCCGCTTCGTACGAAGATTCGGGCCATGACGAGGGTGCGGGCAACGACTCCAGGCCAGGGCCCGTCCCCGATTCCGGTGTCCTCGTCATAGAGGTGTCCGACCACCACCCCGCGCGCGTGGTGCGCGACGACGGGGCCGAGCAGCCGTACGACACCGTCGAGTACGGCCGGGGCCTGCACCTCGTCGCCGCGCTCTCCGAGGCCTGGGGCATCACCTACCGCACCGGCGTCAAGACCGTATGGGCACGCCTGCCCGTCGACGGCGGCGCGACCGTCGAGGAGGAGGCCGAGGCGTACGACGGCGAACACGCGCTGCGGCGCGGGCAGCGGGCCGCCGAGATCCTCGCCCCCGCACCCCGCCGCGGCATGCAGGACCAGGACTGGCGCAGCCGCGGCGTCCTCTCCTTCCTCGCCGAGGCCTCCGACCTGCTCGCCGGGCAGCTCGACGAGGACCTGGTCGCCGCGCTCACCGGACAGCTGCTCGTACCGCGGCTCGCCGACTGGTGCGCGGTGTGGCTGGAGGACGAGGCCCCGGGCCGCTCCGACGGAGGTGTCGTCGGCGGGCCGCGGCTCGCCCGCGTCTGGCACGGCAGCGAGAACCGCATCGAGGAACTGCGCCGGCTCCTGGAGAAGGACCCGCCCGAGCTGCCCGAATCGGACCGCGCCGGGCCCGTGCCCGTGCCGTGGCCCGCCGAGGCGCTGGGAGCGCGGGCGACAGGCGGATCGGCACTCGCGTTCCGGCTGATCGCGGGCGGCAGACCGCTCGGCACGCTGGTCATCGGCCGGGCCGGGCAGACCCGCTTCCCCGACGAGATCACGGGGCCCGTCGAGGACCTCAGCCGCCGCGTCGCGCTCGCCATCGGCGCGGCCCGGCAGTACGCGCGCCAGGCCACCATCAGCCGCGTACTGCAGCGCGGACTGCTGCCCGGGGCGGTCGCCGAGATCCCCGGCGTACGCAGCGCGCTCGTCTACGAGCCGTGCGACAAGGGCGGACCCAGCGGGGACTTCTACGATCTCTTCCCCGCGGGCGACGGCCGCTGGTGCTTCGCCCTCGGCGACGTACAGGGCAAAGGACCCGAGGCGGCCGTGGTGATCGGTCTGGCCCGGCCGTGGCTGCGGCTCCTCGCCCGGGAGGGTTACGAGGTGCCCGATGTCCTCGACCGTCTCAACCAGCTGCTCCTCGACGACGCGACCGAGGCGTCCGACGCGGCCGCCCGGGCCCTGGTGTCCGCGGGCGGCACCGGGCTCGCGGACGAGGGGCCGCAGACCCGTTTCCTCTCCCTCCTCTACGGCGAGCTGGTGCCCTTCGAGGGCGGGGTGCACTGCACGGTCGCCTCCGCCGGACACCCGCTGCCGTTGCTCCTGCAACCGTCCGGGGAGGTCGGTGAGGTGGCCCAGCCGCAGACCCTCCTCGGCGTCTTCGAGGACGCCAGCTACCTCTGCGGGACCTTCGAGCTGCGCCCCGGCGACAGCCTCCTGTGCGTCACGGACGGCGTGACCGAGCGCCGCAGCGGGCACCGGCAGTTCGACGACGACGACGGCCTCGCCGCCGCGCTCACCGGGTGCGCGGGCCTGAGCGCCGAGCTGATCGCCGAACGGATCCGCCGGCTGGTCCACGAGTTCGGCGGCAAGCCGCCGGAGGACGACCTGGCGCTGCTGGTGCTGCAGGCGGAGTAGGCGGCCCCAAAGGGGGCTGGGCGGGGAGTGCCGAAGGTGCTGGACAATGGAGTACATGCCTTCCGCACTTCCCGACGGCGAGCCCGTCCCCGACGACGGGGCGCTGCCCGCGCACGCCCTGGCCGGCGCGGCCGACCGTCCGCTCGGGTTCTACCTCCACGTCCCGTACTGCGCGACCCGCTGCGGCTACTGCGACTTCAACACGTACACGGCGACGGAGCTGCGCGGCTCGGGGGGCGTGCTCGCCTCCCGCGACAACTACGCCTCGACCCTGATCGACGAGATCCGCCTGGCCCGCAAGGTCCTCGGCGACGACCCGCGGCCCGTCCGCACGGTCTTCGTCGGCGGCGGTACGCCCACACTGCTGGCCGCCGACGATCTCGTACGGATGCTGGGGGCGGTCCGGGACGAGTTCGGGCTCGCGGCGGACGCGGAGATCACGACGGAGGCGAACCCGGAGTCCGTGGACCCGGCATACCTGGCCGCGCTCCGGGAGGGCGGATTCAACCGCGTCTCGTTCGGCATGCAGAGCGCGCGGCAGCACGTACTCAAGGTCCTGGACCGTACGCACACGCCAGGCCGGCCCGAGGCCTGTGTCGCCGAGGCCCGCGCGGCCGGGTTCGACCACGTCAACCTCGACCTCATCTACGGCACGCCCGGTGAGAGCGACGACGACTGGCGGGCCTCGCTCGACGCGGCGATCGGTGCCGGGCCCGACCATGTGTCGGCGTACGCCCTGATCGTCGAGGAGGGGACACAGCTCGCGCGCCGCATCCGGCGTGGGGAGGTGCCCATGACCGACGACGACGTGCACGCGGACCGGTACCTCATCGCTGAGGACCGCCTCTCCGCGACGGGCTTCTCCTGGTACGAGGTCTCCAACTGGGCCACGTCCGATGCCGGGCGCTGCCTTCACAACGAGCTGTACTGGCGGGGGGCCGACTA
>NZ_JAPWHT010000185.1:0-18866 GCF_027270795.1 Streptomyces sp. ActVer | reverse complement strand
GCCGCCCCAGCGCGGTGACCGGCGCCCGCCATCCGCCGGCTCGTCGCCCTCGGGGTCGTCGTCGAGTTCGTCGACGGCGTCCTCGCGGTCCTCCAGGGAAGCCGCGTACTCCCGGCACGCTTCGGCCGATGTACCGCACCCCGGGCAAGCGAGGGCGCCATTGAGGTGCCTTTGGCACGGGTGGCAGTAGTCCATGACGCCGGAAGACTAAACTCCGCGCAGGTCACGTTCACAGTCACAGCTGTGAAAGTTCTGTGCTGAACTGCCCGTTCCGGTTGGGCGAGTTGAGGACAGGCCCGACCATTCGTCGCCTTCCAGTGCCATCGCGTCGAAACCGTTGTGCGTTCGACCCATTGACACTGCCACCGCCGAATCCTTACTGTCTGGCCAGCATTTCGAACGTGTGACGAAATTTCGAACAGAGCCGTAGAGCCACAAGGGGCAATTTCCGTGCGCATCACCGGAATCAGCACACACGTGGTCGGGACGCCGTGGCGCAACCTGACCTATGTCCAGGTGCACACCGACGAGGGCATCACCGGAGTCGGTGAGACCCGCATGCTGGGGCACACCGACGCGCTGCTCGGCTATCTGCGGGAGGCGGAGGCCAACCACATTCTCGGTTCCGACCCCTTCGCTGTCGAGGACCTCGTGCGTCGCATGAAGTACGGCGACTACGGGCGGGCCGGCGAGATCGTGATGTCCGGCATCGCCGTGATCGAGATGGCGTGCTGGGACATCAAGGGCAAGGCCCTGGGCGTACCGGTGTGGCAGCTGCTGGGCGGCAAGGTCACCGACCGGGTGAAGGCGTACGCCAACGGCTGGTACACCACGGAGCGCACTCCGGAGGCATACCACAAGGCCGCTCAGGAGGTCGTCGCGCGCGGGTACAAGGCGCTGAAGATCGACCCGTTCGGGACGGGTCACTTCGAGCTCGACCACGAGCAGTCGCTGTACGCGGTCTCGCTGATCGAGGCGGTCCGGGACGCGATCGGCCCCGAGGCCGAGCTGATGCTGGAGATGCACGGCCGCTTCTCGCCGGCCACGGCGATCCGCCTCGCGCGCGAGCTCGCGCCCTTCAAGCCGGCCTGGCTGGAGGAGCCCGTCCCGCCGGAGAACCTGAAGGCGCTGGAGAAGGTGGCGGCGAAGGTCGACATCCCGGTCGCGACCGGTGAGCGCATCCACGACCGCATCGAGTTCCGCGAGCTCTTCGAGAGCCAGGCCGTGGACATCATCCAGCCGGATGTCGGCCACATCGGCGGCATCTGGGAGACCCGGAAGCTGGCGGCGACCGCCGAGGCCCACTACGTACTCGTGGCGCCGCACAACGTCGGCGGCCCGGTCCTCACCGCCGCCTCGCTCCAAGTCGGCTTCACCTCCCCGAACTTCAAGATCCTGGAGCACTTCAACGACTTCGCGGACGCGGAGATCAAGAAGGTCGTGAAGGGTGCCCCGCAGGTCGTCGACGGCTACTTCGAGCTGTCGCACGAGCCGGGTCTCGGCGTCGAGCTGGACACGGACGCGGCGGCCGAGTTCCCCCAGCAGCAGGCCCGCTTCGACCTGTGGGCGGACGGCTGGGAGCAGCGCAAGCCGAAGGGCGGTGGCAAGTGACGGCGCCCGGCACCGGGGTGGGCGGCGGGCCGCGGACGGTTCGGCACCGCCGCGACGCGCCGCTGTGGTCGAGCACCGCCGCGGCGGATCGAAGGGGTGCCGACCACCCCTTCGGAGCCCCGGCACGCGGCACCGCCGTGGACTCGGCCCGTCTCACCGCCACGGAGCAGTCATGAGCGCCCCCGCGCAGGCCGTCGTCATCGAGGGTCCGGGCGAGCACCGGCTGGCCGCCCATGAGCCCGTCGCCCCGTCCGCCGGAGAGGCGCTGGTGCGGGTTCACGCGAGCGGTATCTGCGGCAGTGACCGTGAGGTGTACCAGGGCAACCGGCCCGAGGGATATGTCCGTTATCCGCTGACGCCGGGGCACGAGTGGTCCGGCACGGTCGAGGCGGTCGGTCCCGGGGTCCCGGAGGGCCTCGTGGGCCGCAAGGTGGTCGGTGAGGGCTTCCGCAACTGCCAGGTCTGCGACCGTTGCCACGAGGGCGAGACAACGTTGTGCACGGCCGGCTACGAGGAGACGGGCTTCACCCAGCCCGGCGCCATGGCCACCACGCTCACGCTGCCCGCCCGGCTGCTGCACGTACTGCCGGAGGACGCCGACCTGACGGCGGCGGCGCTGCTGGAGCCCGCGGCCTGCATCGCGGCGGCGGCGCTCAAGGCGAACGCGCGGCCCGGCGAGCGGGTGGCCGTCGTCGGTACCGGGACGCTCGGCATGTTCGCCGTGCAGTTCCTGAAGGCGGGTTCGCCCTCGGAGCTGCTCGTGGTCGGCACCCGCCCGGACCGCGAGGAGCTCTCGAAGACGTTCGGCGCGACCGACTTCCGTACCCGGGACCAGGCGTTGCCCGACGACTTCGACGTGGTGATCGAGACCGCCGGGTCGGCGACCGCCGCGACCACCGCCGCCTCGCTGCTGCGGCGCGGCGGACGGCTCGTCCTCACCGGGATCCCGGCTCCGGGTGCCGAGGGACTGGACCCCACCGATCTCGTCGTACGGCAGCTGGAGGTGCACACCGTGTTCGGGGCGCCGCCGGATGCCTGGGCGCACACGGTGCGGGTCTTCGGTGCCGGTCTCCTCGATCCCCTTCCGCTGGTCACGCACGAGCTGCCGTTGGAGGAGTTCGCTTTCGCCATCGAGCTGGTGGGGTCCGGCGACCCGAAGGTCGGCAAGGTGCTGCTGCGGCCCTAGGGCCCGCGGTACCGGCCGCCCCCGAGCCGTACGCCGGTACGGAGACCTGACGCTCCGTACCGGCGTACATCCACCGCCACGAACCACGTCCGGCACATCGAACACAAATCCCGCCAAAGCCAGCTCCAGCTCCAGCTAAGGACAGCTCGTGACCGACCCTTCTCCCAAGGCGGCCCGTCGACCCGGTGAGCAGGCGCTCGCCGCGCTCGGCCTGGGCGCGCCCGCCCTCTCCCCCGCCGACGCCTCACCGCACGCCTTCCCGGAGGGCGGCCGATGGCGCACCGAGATCCCCTCGTGCGAGGGGCCGGAAGCGCTCGCCGTGGTCCTCAAGGAGTCCTCGCGCCTCGATGTGCCGATCCACCGGATCAGCCAGGGCAGCGGCGTCTGGATGCTGACCGACGCCGAGATCACCGAGATGGTCGAGGCCACCGAAGAGCGCGACATCGAGCTCTGCCTCTTCACGGGCCCGCGCGGCACGTGGGACATCGGCGGCTCGACCCGGACCGACTCGCGGGGCGGCGGGCTGCGCGCCCGTGGTCACGATGCGGTCGCGGGTTGTCTCGAAGACGCCATCCGTGCAACGGAGTTGGGCGTAAAGTGCCTCCTCGTGGCTGACGAAGGCGTGCTCTGGGCCCTGCACCGGGCCCGGGTCGCCGGGATCATCCCGGCGGACACGACGCTGAAGGTCTCGGCGCTGATAGGCCCGGTCAACCCGGCCGCGTACGCCGTGTACGAGCAACTGGGCGGGGACTCCATCAACGTGCCGAGCGATCTCACGCTCGACCACCTGACGGAGATCCGCCGGGTCAGTGCAGCCCCCATGGACATGTACATCGAGGCCCCCGACGATCTCGGCGGGTACGTGCGCATGTACGAGGTCGCCGAGCTGATCCGCCGCGGCGCCCCGCTGTACCTGAAGTTCGGCCTGTCCAAGGCTCCCGGGATCTACCCGTACGGCCACCACATGCGGGACGTGACGCTGTCCACGGCCCGGGAAAGGGTGCGGCGCGGCCGGCTCGCCCTGGACCTGCTCGCGCGGCACGGGGCGGACGGCGACATGGCGCCGCTCGGCTCCCGGCTCCCGGGCGCACTCCAACGGTTTGACATTCCCTCATAACGTTCCGAACACACCCCCTTCACAAAAGACGACGCGGCCGAACACAATCCCACACACCTCCTCTCGGTCGATCCTCGCTCCACCTGCTCGCAGCTCCAGACCGAGCCCCGTCAGAACATCAAGGAAGATGATCATGCGCAATCGCAAAGCAGCGCTTTCCGCCATAGCCACGGCCGCCTCCCTGGCCCTCACCCTCTCCGCCTGCGGGCAGGACAGCGAAGGCGGGAGCGGGGACAGCAAGGGAGACGCCAAGGGCTCCACCGTCGGCATCGCGATGCCGACGAAGTCCTCCGAGCGGTGGATCGCCGACGGCGCCAACGTGGAGAAGAACCTCAAGGCGGCCGGCTACAAGACCAAGCTGGCCTACGGCGAGGACGACCCCGACACCCAGGTCTCGCAGATCGAGAACATGATCACGCAGGGCGTCTCCGCCCTGATCATCGCGGCGATCGACAACAAGTCGCTCGACAACGTTCTCCAGCAGGCCAAGGACGCCGACATCCCGGTCATCTCCTACGACCGCCTGATCCTCAACTCGCCGAACGTCGACTACTACGCGTCGTTCGACAACGAGAAGGTCGGCGAGCTGCAGGGCACCCAGATCGTCGAGAAGCTCGGTCTGAAGGACGGCTCCAAGAAGGGCCCGTTCAACGTCGAGCTCTTCGCGGGTTCGAACGACGACAACAACACCCAGTACTTCTTCAACGGCGCGATGAAGGTCCTCCAGCCCTTCATCGACAAGAAGCAGCTCGTGGTCAAGTCGGGCCAGACGAAGCTGACCCAGGTCACCACGCTGCGCTGGGACGGTGGCACCGCCCAGAAGCGCATGGAGGAGCTCCTGACCGCGGCCTACCGGAAGGGCAAGGTCGACGCGGTGCTCTCGCCGTACGACGGCATCTCCATCGGCATCCTGTCGGCGCTGAAGTCGGACGACTACGGCAAGAGCAAGCCGATGCCGGTCGTCACCGGACAGGACGCCGAGGTCGCCTCGCTGAAGTCGATCAAGGCGGGCGAGCAGACGGCGACCGTCTTCAAGGACACCCGTGAGCTCGCGAAGGTCGCCGCGAACATGGTCGACTCGGTGCTCAACGACAAGAAGCCCGAGATCAACGACACCAAGTCGTACAACAACGGCTCGAAGGTCGTGCCCGCGTACCTGCTGACCCCGGTGAGCGTCGACAAGACCAACTACCAGAAGGTCGTCATCGACTCCGGTTACGTCAAGGCCGGCGCGGTCAACTAACCGCCACCCCCTAGGGATTGGAAGGCACGACCATGGCGGGACCCGTCCTGGAAATGCGCTCGATCGTCAAGACCTTTCCCGGCGTCAAGGCGCTGTCGGACGTCTCCCTGAGCGTCCGGCCGGGCGAGGTCCACGCCATCTGCGGTGAGAACGGCGCCGGAAAGTCGACCCTCATGAAGGTCCTCTCCGGCGTCCATCCGCACGGAACCTACGACGGGGACATCCTCTTCGAGGGCGAGTCCTGCCAGTTCAAGGACATCCGGGCGAGCGAGCAGCACGGCATTGTGATCATCCACCAGGAGCTCGCGCTGGTGCCGTACCTCTCCATCGCGGAGAACATCTTCCTCGGCAACGAGCACGCCACGCGCGGGTTCATCAGCTGGACCGAGACGCTGAAGCACGCGACCGAACTGCTGCGGCGGGTCGGGCTGAGCGATCACCCGGACACCCGGGTCGCCGACATCGGCGTGGGCAAGCAGCAGCTCGTCGAGATCGCGAAGGCGCTGTCGAAGAAGGTGAAGCTGCTGATCCTCGACGAGCCGACCGCGGCTCTGAACGACGAGGACAGCGGCAAGCTGCTGGACCTCATCCGGGGTCTGAAGGACCAGGGCATCACCTCGATCATCATCTCGCACAAGCTCAACGAGATCGAGGCGGTCGCCGACTCGGTGACGATCCTGCGCGACGGGCGGTCCATCGAGACCCTCGACGTGAAGGCCGCGGAGACCACCGAGGACCGGATCATCAGCGGCATGGTCGGGCGCGACCTCGACCACCGCTTCCCGGAGCGCACCCCGCACGAGGCGGAGGCGGGCGCGGCTCCGGCCCTGGAGATCCGCAACTGGACCGTCCACCACCCGATCGACCAGCAGCGCAAGGTCGTCGACGACGTGTCGATCCAGGTGCGCCGCGGGGAGATCGTCGGCATCGCCGGGCTCATGGGCGCCGGGCGCACCGAGCTCGCGATGAGCGTGTTCGGGCGCACCTACGGCCGGTACGCGAGCGGCACCGTCCTCAAGGACGGTACGGAGATCCGTACGAAGACCGTGCCCGAGGCGGTCAAGCACGGGATCGCGTACGTGACGGAGGACCGCAAGCACTACGGCCTCAACCTCATCGACACGATCAACCGCAACATCTCCCTCAGTGCCCTGGGGAAGGTGGCCAAGCGCGGTGTCGTGGACGAGCACGAGGAGCGGCAGGTCGCCGAGCGCTTCCGCAAGTCGATGAACATCAAGGCGCCGACGGTCTTCGAACCGGTGGGCAAGCTGTCGGGCGGCAACCAGCAGAAGGTCGTCCTCAGCAAGTGGATCTTCGCGGGTCCGGACGTGCTGATCCTGGACGAGCCGACCCGCGGGATCGACGTGGGCGCCAAGTTCGAGATCTACACGGTCATCGACAAACTGGCCGCCGAGGGCAAGGCGGTCGTCTTCATCTCCTCCGAGCTGCCCGAACTGCTCGGAATGTGCGACCGCATCTACACGATGGCCGCCGGACGGCTGACCGGTGAGGTCCCGCGGGCCGAGGCCACGCAGGAAGTGCTGATGCGCCAGATGACGAAGGACAAGAGGTAAGAGCGATGAGCACGAACGTGACCGCCAAGTCCCCCGCGCCGGCGCCCGCCGGCAAGGGCGACTCGACCGGGGGCGACGGCCTGCTGCAGCTGATGATCGACGGTATGCGCCGCAACATGCGGCAGTACGGCATGCTGATCGCTCTCGGTCTGATCGTGGTGCTGTTCGCGGTGTGGACGGACGGCGACCTGCTGCTGCCGCGCAACGTCTCCAACCTGGTGCTGCAGAACAGCTACATCCTGATCCTCGCGATCGGCATGATGCTCGTCATCATCGCGGGCCACATCGACCTGTCGGTCGGCTCGCTCACCGCCTTCGTGGGCGCGGTGGCGGCCGTACTGATGGTCAACCACGACATCCCCTGGCCGTTGGCCGTGGTGCTGTGCCTGCTCCTGGGCGCCGCCGCGGGGGCCGTGCAGGGGTTCTTCATCGCCTATCTCGGCATACCCTCGTTCATCGTCACCCTCGCGGGCATGCTGCTCTTCCGCGGTCTGACCGAGATCTTCCTGGAGGGCCAGACGATCGGCCCGTTCCCCAAGGGTCTGCAGGACGTCTCCAACGGCTTCCTTCCCGAGGTCGGCCCGGACACCAACTACCACAACCTCACGCTGCTGCTCGGCTTCGCCGTGATCGCGTTCGTGGTGCTGCAGGAGGTCCGTGACCGCAGGCGGCAGCAGGAGTTCGCGCTGGAGGTGCCGCCCGCCAAGCTCTTCCTGCTGAAGATCGTGGCCCTGGTCGCGGCCGTGCTCACGGTGACGATGATGCTCGCCAGCTACAAGGGCGCCCCGGTGGTGCTGATCATCCTCGGCGTCCTCGTCGTGGGCTTCGGCTATGTGATGCGCAACGCCGTCATCGGCCGCCACGTGTACGCGATCGGCGGCAACCTGCCCGCGGCGAAGCTGTCCGGTGTGCGGGACAAGAAGGTCACCTTCCTGGTCTTCCTCAACATGGGCATGCTCGCGGCGCTGGCCGGTCTGGTCTTCGCGGCCCGCTTCAACGCGGCCTCGCCCAAGGCCGGTGTGAACTTCGAACTGGAGGCGATCGCCGCGTCGTTCATCGGCGGCGCGTCGATGAGCGGCGGCGTGGGCACGGTCCTCGGCGCGATCATCGGTGGTGTCGTCCTCGGTGTCCTGAACAACGGCATGAACCTCGTCGGCGTCGGCAGCGACTGGCAGCAGGTCATCAAGGGCCTGGTGCTCCTCGCGGCGGTCGGCTTCGACGTGTGGAACAAGCGCAAGGTCGGTTCCTAGCGTTCTCGGTGGGGCCCCACGGGCGCATGCCCGTGGGGCCCCATTTCTCTGTGTACGGCTTCTTTACGTACCGCGGCAGCAGCCAAGCTCTGTAGGACAGTTGGAAGACAGGACGACCGTGAAGGAACTTTTCGGAACACTCGCCGACGGCACGAAGGTCCACCGGTGGTCGCTGGAGAACGGCGGCACCCGGCTGAAGGTCCTCTCGTACGGCGGAGTCGTCCAGTCGCTCGAACTCCCGGACCGCCACGGCCGGTACGCGAACGTGTCGCTCGGTTTCGGGACGATCGAGGAGTACGAGGCGTCCAGTCCGTACTTCGGCGCCGTCATCGGCCGGTACGGCAACCGCATCGCCGGCGGCAGGTTCACCCTCGACGGCGAGAACCACCAACTCCCCGTCAACGACGGCGGGAACAACCTGCACGGCGGGCCCGACGGCTTCGACAAACACGTGTGGGCCGTGGAGGAGTTCACCTCCGGCTCCGACGTGGGCCTGGTCCTGCGCCGCACCAGCCCCGACGGCGAGATGGGCTACCCCGGCACACTGACGACGAAGGTCACGTACACGCTCACCGGTGACGGCGACTGGCGCATCGACTACGAGGCCACCACCGACCGGGCCACGGTCGTCAACCTCACCAACCACGTGTACTGGAACCTCGCGGGCGAGAGCGGCGGCCCGGTCCACGACCACGAACTGACCATCGCCGCCTCCCGCTTCACACCGGTCGACGCGAACCTCGTCCCCACCGGCGAACTCGCCGAGGTCACGGGCACCGCCTTCGACTTCCGTACGCCGAAGACCGTCGGCGAGGATCTCGGCCGGCCCGACCGACAACTCCTGCACACCAAGGGGTTCGACCACAACCTGGTCCTCGACAAGGGGCTCACGGAGCGGCCCGAGCACTTCGCGACCCTCCGCGAACCGGTCTCCGGCCGCACCCTGAGGATCGCGACGACCGAGCCCGGTGTGCAGTTCTACTCGGGCAACTTCCTGGACGGAGACCTGGTGGGCCCCGGCGGCCGGGCATACGGTCCTGGCAGCGCGCTGTGCCTGGAGACCCAGCACTTCCCGGACTCGCCGAACCGCCCGGAGTTCCCGTCGACCGTGCTCAGGCCCGGCGGGACGTACCGCTCGACGACCGTCCACTCGTTCAACTCGTGACCGACCTTCACAGGTGGTTCACAATTTCCACATCGATTCACAGTCGTTGAACAGAGACACACAGCCGCCCGTACTAAGGGGCGGCCCGCGTATCCCCGCTCGGGCCGCCCCTCAAGGACGGAGGGTCCATGGCCGACAATGTCACCTCGCTGTTCCGCACCGGCGCGCACAGCCCCTCGATGGCCGCGCTGGCACGCGAGAGCGGGGAGGCGGGTCCGGTGGACTTCTGCATCCCGTGCAATCCGTACTTTCCCTCGCCCAGGATGATGGACGAGCTGACCAACCGGCTGCGCGACATCATCACGTACTACCCGAGCAGCGCGGACACCATCACCGCCGAGCTGTGCAATCTGCTGCAACTTCCCCCGCAGTGCGTGGCAATGGGCAACGGGTCCACAGAACTGATCACCTGGATCGACCACTTGCTGGTCCGGGAGTCGCTCGCCATCCCCGTCCCCACCTTCGGCCGCTGGACCGACCAGCCGCTGGAGACCGGCAAGCGCGTCGACATGTTCCCGCTCCAGGAGAGCAACGGCTTCGCCCTCGACCCGGCCCAGTACATCCAGTTCATCCGCTCCAGGGGCACCCGCGCGGCCGTCATCTGCAACCCGAACAACCCTGACGGCGGCTTCGTGCCCAAGCAGACGATCCTGGCGTTCTGCGACGCGCTCGCCGACCTCGACCTGATCGTCATCGACGAGTCGTTCCTGGAGTTCGCCGACGCGGAGAACGAGCCGAGCATCGTCGAGGAGGCGGTGATGCGCCCCAACGTCATCGTGCTGCGCAGCCTCGGCAAGAACTTCGGTCTGCACGGCGTGCGGTTCGGCTACATGGTGGCCAACCCGGGCCTGGCGGGCAGGATCCGCTCGATGCTGCCGAAGTGGAACCTGAACGCCTTCGCGGAGACCGTGGTCTTCATGCTCAAGGACTACGGGGCCGAGTACGTGGAGAGCCTGCACATGGTGCGCCGCGACCGCCTCGACATGGCCCGCCAGCTCTCCACGCTGCCCGGCCTCACGGTCTACCCCTCGCAGGGCAACTTCCTCTTCGTGCGCCTCCCCGTGGGTGCCGAGGGCACCGTGGTCCGGGACCGCCTGCTCACCGAGCACCGGATCCTGGTCCGCGAGTGCGGCAACAAGATCGGCTCGTCCAGCCGCTTCCTGCGGCTCGTGGTGCGCCCCCAGGTGGACGTGCGTCGCCTGGTGTCCGGCCTGGAGTCGGTGCTCTACGGGAACAGGAGGGGAGCCGCCGTGCCCGAGCTGAGCACAGGGACCAGCTACAGCTCGGGTACGGCGGCGGTCGACCGGCTCGTCAGTTCGACCAGCGGGCAGGGCTATCCGGGGATCGCCGCGGCGGCCAACGGGATGGCCGGGCAGCCCCAGCCGCTCACGGCCGCCGCGAACGGAATGGTCGCGCAGCCCCAGCCGCTGACCGCCGCGGCCAACGGAATGGTGGGACAGCCCCAGCAGTTCACCGCCCCTGCCAACGGAATGGTGGGACAGCCCCAGCAGTTCACCGCCGCGGCGAACGGGATCCCCGGGCAGCCGCAGCCGCTCACGGCCGCCCAGACCCGTGGCACGACGGGCATGCCGGGAGGGCTGACCGCCGTGAACGCACAGGGTCAGCCGCAGGGGTTCCCGCAACCGCAGCCCCAGGCCATGCCGCAGCCGGTGCCCCAACCCGTGCCGCAGCAGGCCACCGGCTGGCCGAACACGCCGCCGAACGGCGCCGGCTGGCCGGCCGCCGCTGTCGACCGGGTCGGCTGACCACCGGACCGGTTGCCCGGGGGCCCCGCATCCCGCAACGGGGCCCTCGCCGGCCGGGAGGTCCAGGACCCTCCCGGCCCCGGCACAGGCGGTGCGGGCCCGCACCCGGAGGGGAGCCGCGGGCCCGCACCCCTTACCCGTACCTTCAGGGGCGCGGGGGAACGGCGCAGTCTTTCGGCTTTTAGGGGCGCGGGGAACTGCGCAATCCTTTAGGGGCGCGGGGAACTGCGCGGCCCGCCCCCACCGGCCCGCAGCTCACACCCCACCCCACCGGGGGTGACCCCCGCGGCGGGCCGGCTGCGCGAGACCACGTTCATGCCGCACGCATCCACGACACGCATCTGAAGCGAACCGCACCCGCAGCGGGTCCACACCGTGTGGCCCGCCGCGGTTCCGTGCCGGGACACCATCTGGAAGGGCTCCGCGCGGTCGGGCCAGCCGCAGTACGGGCACGCGTCGCCGGCGGGCCGGTCATGGGGGTGGGCGGTGCTGGTCATCTGTCTGCAACTCCTCGTGCGGGTGGTCGGGTGGTGGACCGTCGCGACACCTCCAGCGTGTAACGGGACCTTCGTGTACGTCCAGGTTGACTTTCTGGACCTCACCTTGAAGCGTGGACTTCATGATTGATCTGCGCCGGCTACACGTACTGCGGGCCGTCGAGCACTACGGCACGGTGACCGCCGCCGCCCGCGCCCTGCACCTCACGACGTCCGCCGCCTCGCAGCAGGTCCGCCAGCTCGCGCGTGAGCTGGGCGTCGATCTGCTGGAGCCCCAGGGCCGCGGCGTACGGCTCACACAGGCCGCGCGGAGTCTGATCACGCACGCCGACGCGATCCAGGCCCGCTGGGATCGGGCCGAACTGGATCTGCGGGCCGACCACGGCGATCCGGCCGGGCTGCTGCGGGTGAGCGGTATCCCGGTGGCGATCTCGGTGCTGCTCGCCCCGATGGCGGCCCGGCTGCGGGAGCGCCACCCCCGGCTCTCCGTACGGATACAGGAGGCGGAGGTCCCGTCGAGCTTCGACCTGCTCTTCGAGGGCGAGACCGATCTCGCGGTCGTCGAGGCGACTCCGCGCAACCCGCCGCTCGGCGACGCCCGCTTCGACCAGCAGCCGCTCCTGGACGACCCGTTCGACCTGGTCGTGCCCGACCGCCACCGGCTGGCGGGGCTGCGCCGGGTCGACCTCGCGGAGGCGGCGCGCGAGGACTGGATCGCGCCGGTCCAGGACAACCCCTGCCGGGTGCACGTGCTCTCGGCGTGCGGTGCGGCCGGCTTCACCCCCGACGTCGTCCACCACTCGCGGGACTGGAACGCGATGGCCCACCTCGTCGCCCACGGCCTGGGGGTCGCCCTCATCCCCCGGCTCGCGCATCTGACCCCGCACCTGCCGATAACCCGCGTCCGGTGCGTCGGCGACCCGCACCGCAAACTCCTCACCTGCACCCGCGCCGGCGGCCACGAACGCCCCTCCGTCGCCGCGGCGTTGGGCGAACTGCGGGCCCTCGCGCCGACGGCGGTGGCGTGACGGAGGCGGGGAGACAGGAACAGCCTTTATGGTTCCGAATTGGAGGTTCGTCGCGGTGGCGGGAAGGTGAGTCGAGCTGTGGAGGCGCTGGGGCAGGCGGAGAGTCTCGACGAGCTGCTGCGGCTCGTACGGCGGGACGGGAGCCCCACGGAAGTGCTGCGATGGCTCGGCCGGCGGATCGGGGCGGACGCGGCGTGGATCGGACGCCGGGGCACGGTCGAGGCGGCGACGGCGGGCTTCCCCCGGCAGGTCGCCGACGAACTGCGTGACCAGGTGGCACGCCTGACCCATGGTCGGCTGGCCGCGGCCACGACACAGGCCGGCGAGCTGGAAGTGCACCTGGAGGCCTTCGGCGCGCGCGAGCCGCGTCCGGTGCTGGTGACGGTCAGCGCCTCGCCGCTGCCCCGGGAGGCCGTACTGCTGGCCTCGCAGGCGGGTGGCCTCGTCGAACTGCTGGGACGGGCGTCGGAGGGCGACGCCGGCTCACGCGGCTACGAGGCGAAGGCGGCGCAGCTGCGGTTCGCGGTCCTGACCGCCCTGCTCGCCGGCGATGTCACCATGGCGCGCCGGATGACCACGGGTGACGTACCGCCGCTGCTGAACGCGGAGCGCGTACGGGTCCATCTCCTGCACTGCCCGCCCGACGACCGCGACCGGCTGGCCAGGACCTATCTGGACGCGTCGGGCTACCACGGCCCGGGGCTGATGGTGAACTGCCCGGTGTTCAAGGAGCAGCTGATCTGCCCCGTCGCCGAGGACCCGGAACTCGGCGGCCGTTTCCAGCAGGGCGAGATGCTGCGCCGGCTGGTCAGCGAGAACCCCGGGTACGCGCTGGGCGTCAGCAGACCGCACCCGCTGGCCGCCACGGGCGAGGCCTACGGCGAGGCCGTGCACGCCCTCGCCGTCGCCCGCAACTCCCCCGACCGGCTGGCCGCGTACCGGGGACGGCCCTCGCTGGTGCACGTACTGCCTCGCCGGGCGGCCCTCGCCTGGGCGCGCGCCTACCTGGAGCCGCTGCACGACGCCCCCAAGCCCACCGTGGACGTCGTCCGTCTGGCCGTGACGTTCACCCGGTCCGGCGTGGCCCGTCTGCTTCACCTCAGCCGCACCACCGTCACCGCCCACTGCCGCCGGGCGGAGGAGGCCCTGGGCATCGACCTGGGCGAGGTACGCACCCGTGCCACGCTCGATCTGGCCCTGTCCCTCAGCCCCCTCCAGTCCGATCCCACCGACGCCGTCCAGCCGGTCGCGCCACCGCTCGGCGAACTCCTGCGCACCGCTCCCGCCACCGCGTGGGCGGAGCCCTTCCTCCGCCCCCTCCACAACACCCGGCACCGCGGTCTGTACCGCACTGTGGAGGCCTGGATCGACGCCAACACCGACGCGCAGCGCACGGCCTCACGGGTGGGTCTCAGCCGCAACACGGTCCGCGCCCATCTGCGGGCCGCCGAGGGCCTCCTCAACCGCGACCTGCTGACCACCGGTTCCGGCATCCACGACCTCGTCCACGCCCTGCGCGTCACGACTGCGCACCGTGCACACCCCACGGACGAATCTGGCCACCGTGCACAGTGGTCCCCGAAGCACGCCGCCTCCTAACGTGCTCACTGGAGGGGCAGTCGACACCGACGCCCCAACCATCCGGTGCGGCGGCGAATGGTCCACGGGGGAGACCATTCGCCGCGCCCGAAGAGGGCGCGAGGCGCCCTTGAGGGCCGCGGGGAACTGCGCGACAGCCCGGACAGCACGGTCGCGCCGATGAAGGCCCCGACCGCACCGGGGACGCCGATCTTCGCGACGACCTTCCAGTCCACGTTCCCGAACCGCCAGTGCGAGGCGCCGGACATCAGCGTCGTACCGATCTCGGCGAGGTGGACGGTGGCCGAGGCGGCGGCCGGGTTGGTGCCCATGGAGAGCAGCAGGGTGGTCGAGGTCACGCCGTAGGCCATGCCGAGGCTGCCGTCCACCAGCTGGGCACCGAGGCCCGCCAGGGCGAGCAGTACCAGCGTGCGCATCGTGTCCGTCCCGTCTGGTCGCTTTGTCCCCTCGAAAGGTGGAAGGGACGCACGGGACGGTAGGTGCCGAAGGTGAGGATTGCCTGAGCGGGAGATGAGCACACCGCACAGACACCCTCACGGGTGCCACGGACAGGTGCCCCGGCCGGAGGGGACCGGGGCACCACAAGCGGTCGGGCCGGCCTCAGGCCAGCCGGATCACGTTCCAGGACAGCGGCTCCAGGACAGCGCTCAGCGTGCCGTCCTGGAGCGTGGTCCCCTGCACGGCCCGCGGAGCGACCCGGTCCGGCTCGGCGAGCGTGTTGCGGGCGTCCGGATCCGCGTCCGCGAGCACGCTGTGCTCGACGACCGAGGTCAACTCCAGCCCGTTCAGGGCGACTTCGAGCGGCAGCGCCTCCGTCCGGCTGCGGTTGACCGCGAAGACGGTGACCGAGCCGTCCTCCGCGCGCACGGCGGTGGCGTGCAGCAGGTCGGTCTCCCCGTACTTCTTCGTCTCGTACGTGGGCGAGTCGACCCGTACGTCGAGGACCTCCCCGCGCCCGTACCGCGAGGCCTGCGCGAACGGGAAGAACGTCGTCTGCCGCCAGGCCGGGCCGCCCGGCTCGGTCATGATCGGCGCGATGACGTTGACGAGCTGGGCGAGACAGGCGACGGTCACCCGGTCGGCGTGCCGCAGCAGCGCGACGAGGAGCGAGCCGAAGACGACCGCGTCCATGACGCTGTAGTTGTCCTCAAGGAGGCGGGGGGCCTCCGCCCAGTCCCGCTCGGCGGTGTTCTCGATCGCGTGCCAGCCCGAGATGTACCAGACGTTCCACTCGTCGAAGGAGAGGTTGATCTTCTTCTTCGACTTGAGCTTCGCGCCGATGTGGTCGCAGGTGGCGACGACGTTCTCGATGAACGACTCCATGTCCACGGCGGAGGCCAGGAAGGAGTCGACGTCGCCGTCCTGGGGCTCGTAGTAGGCGTGCAGGGAGACGTAGTCGACGAGGTCGTACGTCTCCGTGAGGACCGTCGCCTCCCACTCGGCGAAGGTCGGCATGGACTGGCTGGAGGAGCCGCAGGCGACCAGTTCGACGGAGGGGTCGATCTGCCGCATCGCGCGGGCGGTCTCGGCGGCGACCCGTCCGTACTCCTCGGCGGTCTTGTGGCCGGTCTGCCACGGACCGTCCATCTCGTTGCCGAGGCACCACATCTTGATGCCGAACGGGTCCTTGTCGCCGTGCGCGATCCGCTGCTCGGACAGGGCGGTGCCGGCCGGGTGGTTGGCGTACTCCTGGAGCTCCAGGGCCTCCGCCACTCCCCTGGTCCCGAGGTTGACGGCCATCATCGGCTCGGCCTGCGGGCCGATCTTCTTCAGGAAGGCGATGTACTCGGAGAGCCCGAAGCGGTTGGTCTCCGTCGACCGCCAGGCGAGGTCGAGCCGGCGGGGGCGTTCCTCGGCCGGGCCGACCGAGTCCTCCCACTTGTAGCCGGAGACGAAGTTGCCGCCGGGGTAGCGGACGGCTGTGACGCCGAGTTCGCGGACGAGTTCCAGTACGTCCGTCCGCAGGCCCGCTTCGTCGGCCTCGGGGTGGCCCGGCTCGAAGATGCCGGTGTAGACGCAGCGGCCCAGGTGTTCCACGAACGAGCCGAAGAGACGGGGGTTGACTTCGCCGATGGTGAAGGCGGGGTCGAGGGTGAAGCGGGCCTTGTCCTGCATGGTCGCCTTGTTCGCCTTTCGGGGTGGGTGGTTCCTGTTTCGTTGGCGGGTGCGGGTTCGTGGGGAAGGCGTCCAGCATCGCGATCATGTTGTATCCGTCGCCGCCGCTGAAGAGGTTCCAGTAGCGGACGCGGGTGTCCGCACCGGAGGCGAGCGCGTCCGCCCCGGTGCCGAGTGCGGCGAACCCGAGGCTGCCCGCGACCGTCAGCCCGCTCAGTCCCGCCAGGACCTGCCTGCGATTCAGGCCAGGTCGTCCCATACCTTGCCTAGCTGTTCGAGATTTCGGTGAACGCTCGCAACCTCGAACGGGACCGTAGATAGGAAGCGCTTACTAGTCAATGGTTCGCGCGAAAACAGCGGCCCCCGTCCGGCGATCGGACGGGGGCCCCAGGTGCTTTCCCAGATGCTCTGCGGAACGTCGGCCGCTCTACGGAACGTCGGCCGCGCGGTCAGCCGGCGAACGCGGGCTGGGGCAGCCCCTTGCCCGCGCCGGGGACGACGAGCACCGAGCCGGCGAGCGGGTGCGGCGCCTCCAGGCCCGTACGGGCTGTCGTGATGTACAGATCGGTCAGGTCGGCGCCGCCGAACGCGCAGGCCGTGGGGCGCGGTACCGGCAGCTCCACGACACGGTCGAGCTTGCCGTCCGGGGTGTAGCGGCGGACCGCGCCGCCGTCCCACAGGGCGACCCAGACGCAGCCGTCGGCGTCGACGGTGAGGCCGTCGGGGAAACCGTCGCCCTCCTCGATGATCACCAACTGGCGCCTGCCGGTTGCCCGTTGGCCGTCGAAGTCGAAGACGTCGATCCGGCGGGTCGGCGAGTCGATGTAGTACATGAGGCGGCCGTCGGGGCTCCAGCCCGTGCCGTTGCTCACCGCCACGTCGTCGAGGGCCGTCTCGACCGTGCCGTCGGGGGCGACACGGGAAAGGGTGCCGCCGCCCGGCGCCTCGTCGTAGCGCATGGTGCCCGCCCACAGGGCGCCGTCGGGCGCGACCGCCGCGTCGTTGGCGCGACGGCCGGGAACGACCTCCCGGTGCAGCCACCGGAAGTCGCCCGGACCGCTGGAGGACCCCCCGCCGGGACCGTAAAGCCCCACGCCGTCACGGAGGTTGACGACCAGGCCACCCCCCACGCGCGGCTTCGCCGCCCCCACATGCTGCTCGGTCACCATGACCACACTTCGGCCGGACACCGGGTCGTACGTATGCACCCGGGAGCCGAGGATGTCGATCCAGATCAGCCGCTGGGCATCGGCGTCCCAGGTGGGACCTTCACCGAGGGCCGCCTCCGCCTGGACGGCCACCTCGAATGCGTACGTCATCCCACGCTCCGGTAGCCGAGCCGCTCCGACAGCTCGGCGGCGCCCTTCGCGGCGAGCTGCTCCAGCTCGGCACGGCGCTCGTCGCTCCAGCGGATCATCGGTACGGAGATGGAGAGCGCGGCCACGACCTGGCCCGTGCGGTCGCGCACCGGCGCGGCGACACAGCTGACGTCGGGGTTCGACTCGCGGCTCTCCACCGCGATGCCGCGGGCGCGGATCTCGGTGAGGGCCTCGCGCAGGGCGGCCGGCTCGGTGATGCTGTTCGGCGTCATCCGGACCAGGTCGGCGTCGTCGGGGATCCGCGAGGTCAGCTCGGGCTCGGAGAGCGAGGCGAGCAGCATCTTGCCCACGGAGGTGCAGTGGGCGGGCAGCCGGCGGCCCGCGGCGGACACCATGCGCACCGCGTGCGTGGAGTCGACCTTGGCGATGTAGATGACGTCCGTGCCCTCCAGGATCGCCACGTGCACGGTCTCGTCACAGGTCTCCGCGACGGACCGGGCGACCTGCTGCCCCTCGGCGGCGAGGTCGAGCTGCTCGGAATAACGGCTGCCGAGCTGGTACGGGCGCACCCCCAGCCGGTAACGTCCCGGCTGACCCGGTACGGGCGTGATGTACGAACGGGCGGCAAGTGTCGTCACCAGTTCATGCACCGTGGTGCGCGGCAACTGGAGCTTGCGCACGATGTCGGGGGCGGAGAGCGTGCCGTCTCCGTCGAGGAAAAGCTCGAGTATGTCGAGAGCCCTGGTTACGGCAGGTACGAGGCGTCCCACAACTGGCCCCCTCCCTTGTGTTCGAAATTTCAACAGACGATCGGCATAGCGAACACAGGCTACTCATACCGATTACGGCCGGGCAATGGCCTTGCGACAATGGGTGGGCGAGCGGTTACGGGTGGGGCGGGGCGGGCGACCACCCGAGCGCATGCAGTAAACGGGTGGGTGGCCGGGAAAGAAGGCGGCCGGCGCGGGAGCGGATGTCGCTCAACGCCGGGCGCGCGGGTCTCCCAGTTCCCCCCGAAGCCGCTGAGCCCGAAGCACCAGTTCCAGCTCGAAGCGCCGGTCGGGGTCGTCGACCTCGTCCCCCCACAGCTCCCTGATCTGCCGAAGGCGATACCGCACGGTCTGCGGATGGACCCCGAGGCGCGCGGCCACCTCGGGAGCCCCGCCCCGCGTCTCCAGCCACGCCAGCAGGGTCTCCGCGAGCCGACGCCCGTGCGTGGGCCCGCAGTGGGCGAGCGGCTCCAGACACCGCAGCGCCAGGTCGTCGATCAGCTCCTCGGGCTGCAGCAGGACCAGCGCCTCCGTGTGCTGGGTGCAGTACAGCACCTCGCCCGGCGGCAGCAGCCCGCGCTCCATGAGCCGTACCGCCGCCTCGGCCCAGCGCAGCGACTTCGCCG
>NZ_JAPWHT010000184.1:0-18963 GCF_027270795.1 Streptomyces sp. ActVer | reverse complement strand
GCCGGGTGCCGGCGGCCGGCCCGAGCCCGTAGACCGCGGCGGAACGGCCGGTGCCGCCAGAGACGGTGCCGGAGTGGGCGGCGAGCTCGGCGGTCTCCAGCTCGGCCACGGCCGAGGAGACGGTCGGCTTGGACAGGCGCGCGCCGGCCGCAAGCTGGGGGCGGGTGGCGGTGCCCGCCTCGGCCAGCACGGCGAACACCGCGCGGGCACTCTCACTCAGGTTCATGGGCTCCCTCAGGTCGTGCAGGTAGTGCCGCGGCAGTCCGGTCGCAATGGTTGTACGGCACCGGGTCCGTACCCCTTGACGCACCCTACTTCGTTAGTTAACTTCCTAACGAACTCAAGCGGTACACGCCTGCCGCGCTCATCAGAAGCCCGTCCCGGGGCTTCCCGAGAACTCGTCCGAAGACACGATCGCTCGTGCCAAGACACGGTTCGCCCGCCGTTCGCTCCGCATGCGCGATATCGCGCAACGACGAAAGAGGCTCCGTGCAGGACTCCACGCCCATCGCCGTCGGCATCGACGTGGGCGGCACGAAGACGCATCTCCGTGCGGAGGCCGGGGGAAACCCCGGCCCCGGACAGAGTGCCGTCGCCGATCACGTGCGCATGAGCAGGGGATGGCGGCCGCACGATCCCGTGTCCGCCGCCGCGTGGCTGGCCGCACTGATCGACGAGGCGTTGCCCCAGGGCGCGCGCCCGGCCGCGGTGGCCGTCGGCGGCCACGCCTGCGAGACGCCTCGCCAGTGCGAGGAGATCCGCTCCGCACTCCACACTCTTCTCGGTGTCCCCTGCCTCGTCGTGGGAGACGCCGAACTCCTCGTACCCGCCGCCGGTCTGGACAAGGGGGTCGGCCTCGTCGCCGGCACCGGTTCGGTCGCGGTGGGACGACTGCCCGGCGGCGACACCGTCCAGGTCGGCGGCTGGGGCGCTGTGCTCGGCGACGAGGGCGGCTCGGCCGGTCTCGTACGCGAGGCCGCGCGGGCCCTGTGGGCGGCACACGACCGCCGCGATCCGCCGGACGCCCTCGCGGCCCGGCTGATCGCCGCCTTCGACGTTCCCGAAGTACCCGCCCTGGGCGCGGCGTTGGAGAGCGCGACCCGTCCGTCCGCCGAGTGGGGGCGGCACGCGCCCAGTGTGTTCGCGGCGGCCGAGGACGGTTCGCCGCTGGCCCGTCGGGTGATCGCCGAGGGCGGCCGCGCGCTGGCGTCGCTCGTCGTGCGGCTCGCCGGGCGCGGGGTTCCCGTGGACGACGTGGTGGTGGCGGGCAGCACGGTGCTCGTCCAGCCCGCGCTGTACGAGGCGTTCACCGAGGCACTCGCCGAAGCGCTGCCGGCGGCGCGGCCCCGGCCCTTGCGCGTACCGCCGGTGGAGGGCGCCGTGGCACTGGCCAGGTCGCTGCGGTGATACGACGCGGGCCGATCTGTTTCCCGGACAGTTGAGTTGACCGCTCCAGGGTGCATCCACGCGTTCAACTCCCGTTCAGGGGCCCGGGTTCAGCTCACGTGATCAGTTCGAGTTCATCGCTTTCGAGTTCATCGCTCTTGAGTCCGTCACTTTCGAGTCCGTCGCTCTTGAGTCCGTCACTTTCGAGTCCGTCGCTCTCGCGTCTTTCGCCGTCGCGTCCCTCGCTCTCGCTTTCGTGACGGTCGAGTTCATTCCTCCCGTTGTGACTCCAGAAGGAGAGGCACCTCCATGCCCGGTGCGTACCCCCGTCCCCCTCTCGGCAGATCCGGTGTCAACCGGCGTGTGTTCCTGCGGACTTCCGTGGGCGTCTCGGCCGGACTGGTCGCGGGCCCCGCCGTGGTGGCCTGGCCTGCCGCCACGGCCTCGGCCGCCACGAACGCGTCCGCCGCCTTCGTGGACTCGTACACCACCAACGTCATCGGCAACCTCACGTCCGGGACCAACGCGGCCGTGCACATCCTCGACGGCTTCGCGCGCATCTGGAAGACGGGCGCGGCATGGAACACCGGCACCCCGCTGATGCCCGAGGTCCTGCGCGCCAACGTGCGGTACAGCGTGCGCGTCACCCGGCGCCGCACGGACGCCGAGGCCCGGACGGCGTTCATCCAGGACCGCCAGCACCAGAGTTACGCGGTGATCGCCGGTCTGGGCCCGCTCGCCGACCTCTACCGGAGCGGGGCGAAGGCCGTCACCGGGATCACCACGGCGCCGGACGGCATTCCGGCCGGCAAGATCAACGACACGCTCCCGGCCGACGCGCCCGCGGGCTCCGCGCTGGGTGCCGGTTCCTACACCTCGGACCTGGGCAAGGTCGCCGAACTGGTCGACACGGTGCGCGGCCCGTTCGCGTCGAGCAACCCCTCCAAGCTCGCCTACCAGTACCCGCGTCCGTGGCGCATGAACGAGGACAGCGAGGTCGTCGACACGGGCAGGACCGACGAACTGGGCTACCCCGTCTACGAGTCCGATGTCGTGGTCGTCCCGCAGCTGCTGAGGCAGCGCGGCACCGACCCGGCCGACGACGGTGGCTTCTCCAGCGGCCACACGAACGCCTTCTATCTGGCGGCGCTGGCCATGGGGTACGCGGTCCCGGAGCGGTTCCAGGAACTGGTGGCCCGTGCCTCCGAGCTCGCCCACACCCGCATCGTGGCGGGCATGCACAACACCGTGGACGTGGTCGGCGGCCGGGTCCTCGCCACGGCCCTCGCGGCGGCGGCGCTCGCCGACCCGAAGAACGCCGGCCTCAAGGCCGCGGCCCGCGCCCAGGCCTCCGCGTACTTCCAGGAGAAGACGGGCACGACCGCGGACACCCTGTACGCCTACGCGCACTCGGCGGGCCTGGACACCGACCCGTACGCGGACCGTTCGGCCAACTGGGCAGCGGTCGAACCCCGGTTGACGTACGTCCTGCCCAAACTGCACTCGCACGACCGCATGACCGTGCCGAAGGGCGCGGAGGTCCTGCTGGAGACGCGTCTGCCGTACCTCACGGCGGCCCAGCGGCGCGAGGTGCTGCGGACGACCGCGCTGCCCGCCGGTTACGTCCTGCTGGACGGCTTCGAGCAGTGGGGGCGGCTGAACCTGTTCGCCGCCGCCGACGGGTACGGGGCCTTCGACACCGATGTGCGCGTCACGCTGGACGGTTCGGCCGGTGGTTTCGGTGCCGCCGACACCTGGCGCAACGACATCGGCGGCCGGGGCGCACTCGTCAAGCGCGGCGGCGGCACGCTGACGCTCACCGGGGACAACGAGTACTCCGGTGGCAGCACGGTGGAGGAGGGTGTCCTCGCGACCGGTTCGGCGGACGCGCTCGGCTGTGGTGACG
The DNA here is from genome assembly GCF_027270795.1 of Streptomyces sp. ActVer. Lineage (NCBI taxonomy): Bacteria > Bacillati > Actinomycetota > Actinomycetes > Kitasatosporales > Streptomycetaceae > Streptomyces > Streptomyces sp. ActVer. The sequence continues at coordinate 15,671 of NZ_JAPWHT010000184.1, read as the reverse complement.
TACGGGTCAAGGGCGGGACGCTGCGGGCGACTTCGCCGCTTCGGGTTCGAGGGGCGTACGCCCAGGCGTCCGGCGCGATTCTCGACGTGACGCTCGACGGGGATCGTGCGGCGGCTCTGAAGGTGGGCCGGCGTGTGGTGCTCGACCGGGGCAGTCGGCTCGTCATTCGGCTGGACGGCTCCTACCGGCCGCGGCGGGGTGCGGTGCTTCCTGTGATCGAGAGCCGAATGTTGCAGGGGCGGTTCGAGAGCGTGACTGTGGACGGGGTCCGTGCCGAGCAGGTGTTCACGTCGCGTGGGCTGTCCGTGCGGCTCGCGTAGGCACTGCGTTGGCAGCGCGGTGATTCACCTGCGGGCCGGTGGGGGCTTGTCGCGCCCACGCGGCGGAGCCGCAAATGTCACAGCCCCGCGCCCCTTACGGGGCGCGGGGTGTGCGTCAGTGGCCCTCCAGGAGCCAGGCTCTGCTGCCGTTGGCCGGGGGTGTGGGTGGGGTGGGGGCGGAGAGCCAGTCGGCGACTGTGCGTGCGATGGGCTGGCCCGAGTCGATCTCTATGAATCCGAACTGGCCGGACTGGTTGCACTCCAGGAACCACCACATGCCCTCGGCGTCCTCGGCGAAGTCGAAGGCGCCGTATGCCAGTTGGGCCTCCCGCAGATAGGTGACCACGCCGGCGGCGATGCACGAGGGCACGTCGGCGGGGCGCCAGGGAGCGTCCGAGGTGGCGAACCGTACGTCCACCTCGTCGGGGTCGGCCTCCGGGTCGACCGCCTTTCGGGCGGCGTGGATCCGGTCGCCGACACAGGTCAGCCTGATGTCGGCCCGCTTGGCCACCCGCCGTTGGAGCAGGGTCGGGCCGTAGGCGACGGCCGCGAAGTCCGCGTCGGGCGCGACCCTGCTGGTCGGGACCGCCCGGGGCGGTTCCTGCGGGTGCGCGCCCGAGACGGGCTTGACCACCAGGTCCGGGAAGCGGTCCGCGAAGTCACGCGCGGCCTGCGGGAACGTGGTGATCAGTGTGGCGGGTACGGGCAGTCGGCTGAGCTGGGCAAGGTGGAGCTGCCAGGGCTTGTGCCGGGCCCGCCGGGCCGCGTCGGGGTGGTTCATCCAGCGCGCGTCGGTGGAGCGCAGCATGCCGTAGAGCGCCTGGGCGGACTCCTCGGTCAGCCAGTCGGAGGGCTCGGCGACCCGGCTCGCGGGCACGCCGGGCCTGCGGACCCAGACGGACCGCAACCCGTTCATGCTCACCAGCCGGCCACCGACGGACAGATGTCCGCGGAAGACGCCGTGCACGTACTCCCCCGACAGGGCCACGGGGCCCGGCAGGTCCGCGGGGTCGAGGCGGACGACCGGCACCCCGGTCCCGTCGAGTTCGGCAACCACCATGTCCGCGGTCACATCCTGTTCGCACGTCAGGATCAGAACCGTCATCGTTAGGGGTCCGGCTTCAGTCGTCGAAGTGGGTCTTCGAGCCTGCCGTGGAGGTGGTGGCCCCCAGCTCCCGCAACACGGCGTAGTCATGAGCGGCGAGCCGCCCGTCCGGGAGCACGTTCAACTGCAGTCTGGAGTCATAGGCATACGGAACGCTGACCTCCAACTGCTGGGCCGGACGGGCGTAGTTGAGCGCGAACGGTCGCATCGGTTCTCCTTGCTCGGTGCGAACCCGGTGAAGCGGATCGTGACGCTCCGGCGTCACGTCGCCTGACAGGTTTGCAGGGCTTCCACGGAGATATACGAATCGAACAGGCGAATGGTTGCTTCACGCAGCGTAGTCATCGGACCAGTACGGTCCGTGACGTGATCCGACCGGGCCGATCCTGCGTGCATGGGGCAGCCATTCGACTCCTATGACGCACGCCCCGGGGTTACGGATCCGGGGTCGAGCCGCAGTTCAGCGCACTGGCGCACACCTTCACCCTTCGAACGCCTCGCGCGCCCGTGCGGTGCCCCTGGGCCGGCGGCGCCTGGGCGCGCCGGACCACGGGTCGTCGTACCTGTCCGGCCGTGGCCATGAATTTCATTCGGAGGACACCCCCCTCACGGCTACTCTCGTAGCGCTTTCCGATCTCCCCGCCCCATTGCCGACCTCTTGCCGCAGTCCCCTTCCAACCCGTTTCCGCCCCTTTCCGACCGTCAACGGAGGCAGACCATGGATCAGTTGCGGCAAGAAGTGGATCCGGTCGAGGTCGGTCTCGATCCGGTGGCGCTGGACCGTCTCGACCGGTTCTACGCCCGTCGCGTGGACGACGGCCTGCTGCCCGGGTACCTCATTTCCGTGGCTCGTCACGGCCGTGTCGCGTATCTCACGTCGTACGGTCTGCGCGACCGGGAGACCAACGTCCCGGTCACCGCGGACACCGTGTGGCGGCTCTACTCGATGACCAAGCCGGTGGCGTCCGTCGCCGCGCTGATGCTCCACGAGGAAGGCCTGCTGGACCTCGACGACCCCGTCTCCCGCCACCTGCCGGCCTTCGCCGACCCCCAGGTCTACGAGAGCGGTGCGGGCGACGGCATGAGGACCCGCCCGGCCGAGGGCCCCGTCCTGGTCCGGCACCTCCTGACCCACACCGCGGGCCTGACCATCGGCGCGTACCGCACCCACCCCGTGGACTCGCTCTACCTGGCGGCCGGAGTCGAGATCTCGGCACCGAAGGACGCGGACCTCGCCGAGGCCTGCGAGGTGTACGCGGGTCTGCCGCTGCAGTTCGAGCCGGGGACCGAGTGGAACTACTCGGTCGCGACCAATGTGGTCGGGCGGCTCATCGAGGTGGTGACGGGCCGGCCGCTCGACGAGTTCCTCGCCGAACGGGTCTTCGCACCCCTCGGGATGACGGACACCGGCTTCTGGGTCTCAGGAGAGCGGGCGGACCGGCTGGCCGCCCTGTACGAGGAGAACCAGGACGGTGGGATCGCCCGTATCCAGGGACCGCCGGTGCACGAGCGCCCGCGGCTGCTCTCCTGCGTCGGCGGGCTGGTGGGGACGGCCCTCGACTACCACCGCTTCATGGAGTTCCTCCGCCGGCGCGGCGAACTCGACGGCGTCCGGCTGCTGTCCCCCGAGACCGTGGACACCATGACCGCCAACCACCTCCCCACCGACCTCCACGCCTTCGGCAGCAAACCCGTCCACGGCCGGCCGGGCAACGCGGGCCTGGGCTTCGGCCTCGGCGTGTCGGTCGTCGTGGACGCGGACCGCACGGGGTCCCCGGAGAGCGAGGGCTCCTACGGCTGGAGCGGGGCGGGCGGTACGACCTTCTGGGTCGACCCGCGCAACGATCTGACCGTCCAGCTCATGACACAGGTCCGGCCTGCGGGGATGCTCTCCTTCCACGAACTGAAGGGGTTCGTGAGCGAGGCACTCGGCGGCTGACGAGGGCCCGGCGGGCATTCCATGGGGTTGGCCACGCCAAGAGGCCGACGACACCGGGAGCCGGGAGTGCGCCTGTGTTCAGTGGGTCCCGGGAGTGGCTGCTCGGCGAGGACGGGGCGCCGGTCGTAGCGGCAGTCGGTGTCAGGAGTGGTCGTCCGGACGTCAGGAGGGCTCGTCCGTCCGCAGCGTGAAGTCGACGCCGTCGCGGGCGAGTTCGGCGAGCCAGTCCTCGGACCGCTCGGCCGTCTCCGCCGCTCGGTTGAGGCCGGGTGGCAGGCCGTCGTCCAGGATCCGCCGTACCCCCAGCGCCAACGTCCGCGACACGCACCGTGCCATCGCGCTCTCCTCCGTGTCTCCCTCCAGATCGAGCAGGTAGCGGCCCGACCAGGTGCGGTCCGGGCCGGCGTGTACGTCCAGGGACACGGCGAGGACGACGCGGTCGCGGTCGGCGTCGGTGGTCGGGTAGCGGGCGGCCAACTCCTGGGCGAGGCCGGTGATTCGCTGGTCGTCGCCGTGCCGGAGTTCCTCGAAGACCGGCTGCCAGGCGTCGAGCCAGCCGTCGAGGCGGAGGGTGCCGCGGACGAAGGTCTGGGGCTTCCAGGCCGCGGGCAGTCCGTACTGGTCGACGAAGGGGAGGCTGTCGCGGTTGGGGTAGACCTCGAACGGTTCGCCGTCCACCACGTGGGGGCGTGTGACCTCCCAGGGACGCGGGGCCGTGGTCTCGGCGCCGGCCTCGATGTAACGGGCGGGCGAGCGCAGGGCGTTGAGGACCCCCGCCGGGGCCCAGCTGAACCGGTACCTGAAGTCGTTCGGGACGGCCGGGATGCCGCCGCAGTAGGAAGTGAGGCTGACCTCGGCGGTCGTGTCGGCGCCGATCTTCTCGCGGGCCCTGGCGATGAGGCTGTGCGCGAAGAGGTGGTCGATGCCCGGGTCGAGGCCGGACTCGGTGAGGACCACGACCCCGGCGGCCGTGGCGGCGGGCACCTGGTCGAGGACCGCCTCCGAGACATAGCTGGAGCAGGCGAAGTGGGCCCCGCGGCTCACACAGGCCGCGAGCAGCCCCGCGTGTTCGGGGGCCGGGAGCATGGAGACCACCACGTCGCCGGGCGCCAGTTCGGCGGTGAGGGCCGGGAGCGTGTACGCGCGGGGCTCGGCGCGGCCGGTGAGGCCGCGGGTCTCCAGGCTCTGGGCGGCTCGCTCCTCGGTGCGGTGCCACAGGCGTACGCGGTCGGCCGCGTCGCACAGCGCGGCGAGACCGCTGCCGGTGGACAGGCCCGCGCCGATCCAGTGGACGGTGCCGGAGGCGGGGACACCGGCGGGCTGGGCGGTGGTCTCAGGCATCGCGGAACTCCCCTTGTGTCAGACCGAGTTCACGGCATGCTTCGTGGTAGCGGTCCAGGTCGCGACCCCACGCCCCGGCCACCCCGAACTCCAGGAGCTGTGGCGTCAGTGCCGCCGAGAAGTCCGTGCTCGCCTCCTTGGGCAGCAGGGACGGCAGGTTGTCGATGGCGATGAGGTCGAGCGCGGGCGCCTCGTGCAGGCGCCGCACGGGGTCGGTCCAGTCGGTGACCGTGTCGTAGACCGGCAGGACGTTGTAGGGGGAGCCGACGTCACAGGTCACGTCGCAGACCGTGCGCAGCCGGCGGCCCGGTTCGTCCAGGTCCTTGTCCATGAGGAAGGGGGTGCTGGGCCCGGTGGTGAGGACGGTGTTCACCATCAACTCGTGGTCCAGCAGGGCCTGTCGGTCCAGGTCGCGGGTCTCGGCGAGGTCCCAGCAGGTGGGGTCGAGCCCCGCCTCGGCGAGCGCCACCCGCGCACCGCGTCCGGAGCGGCCGAGCGCGCCGACCACCAGCGAGGCGAACTCGGTCTCGCCGGGGGCCGGTTGGAGTTCGGCGTCCAGTTCCTCCTTGGACGTCGGCCGCAGTGGGGCGCTCAGCCTGCCCCGGTGGTGCAGTACCGCGAGGGCCGCGCCCACATAGCCCGCCCAGTAGCCGAAGGCGGCGAGCCTGCGGCCGTTGTCGTCCACCAGGTACTCCAGGTCGAACAGCCCCCCTCCCCCGGCGACGAACCGGCGCAGCAGCGCCTCCGCCCCGGGCTGCGCCTTGTACGCGTGCCCGAAGAAGACATGACGGTGCCGCAACTGATCCGGCCCGTCCGGGAGTTCCTTGAGGCCCACGATCACCGCGTCCGCCGGGGCGCCGGTCCATGCCCCCGCCTCGACGACCCTGCAGCCCGCCTCCTCGTACGCCCCGGTCGGGAAGACGCGCTGCGGGGAGTCCTCGACGGTGAGCATCACGCCGTTCCCGACGAGCCGCCGGGCGTCGGACGGCACGATCGGGGTGCGCCGCTCGGTCGTGCGGGTCTCGTGGCGCAGCCACAAGTGGAGCTCGGTCATACGCAGTTGACCTCCGGTCTCAGGGCATCGGCGGCGAACCGTTCGGCACGCAGCGGGGTGATGTCGACGAAGGGATCATGCCCCAGGAAGAGATCGCGGACGACCTCGCCCACGGCGGGCCCCTGGAGGAAGCCGTGCCCGGAGAACCCGGTCGCGTACAGGAAGCGGGAGACCGAACGCGCCTCGCCGATCAGCGCGTTGTGGTCGGGGGTGATCTCGTACAGGCCCGCCCAGCCGCTCGTCCTGCGCAGGTCGAGCAGTGCGGGTGCGCGGTGCTCCATGGCCTCGCAGAGGCGGGGGATCCAGCGGTCGTGGGTCTCGGTGGCGAAGCCGGTGGTCTCGTCCGGGTCGGACATGCCGACGAGGAGGCCCGGGCCCTCGGTGTGGAAGTACAGGCTGCTGGTGAAGTCGATGGTCATGGGGAGGTCGGGCGGGAGGTCCGGGACCGGTTCGGTGACGGCGATCTGGCGGCGCAGCGGCTCCACCGGGAGGTCCACGCCGGCCATCGCGCCGACGGCCCGCGACCAGGCGCCCGCCGCACAGACGACGGCCGACGTTTCGATCCGGCCCAGCCCTGTGACGACGGCCGTGATGTCGTCGCCGCGCGTCTCGATGCCGGTGACCTCGCAGTGGCGTACGACCTTGACGCCGTGGCGGCGGGCGGCGGCCGCGTATCCGTGTACCACGGCCTCGGGCGTGCAGTGGCCGTCGTCCGGGGAGAAGGCCGCGGCCAGCAGTCCGTCGGTGGTGATCAGCGGCGAGAGGCGGCGCGCCTCGGCCGGGTCCAGCATGCGGCTGGGCACACCGAGTCCGTTCTGCAGCCGCACCCCGGCCTCGAACGCCTCGACCTCCGCCGGTGTGGACAGCAGGAAGAGGTAGCCGACGCGGTGCAGTCCGATGTCGTGGCCCGTCTCCTCGCCGAAGCGGGCGAACGCCTCCAGGCTGCGCGCGCCCAGCTGGATGTTGAGCTCGTCGGAGAACTGCGCGCGCACTCCGCCCGCGGCTCGCGAGGTGGACCCGGAGGCGAGTTCGTCCCGCTCGACGAGCACCACGTCCGGCACTCCGGCCCGCGCCAGGTGGTAGGCGATGCTCGTGCCCATCACCCCGCCGCCGATGACGACGACCCCCGCCCGTCCGGGAACACCGGTCATGAGCCCACCCCCTGGGCGCGAGCGGCGTCGATGACCGCCCAGGCCGCGGCGGCATCCTGGATGCCGATGCCGACGCTGTTGTAGTAGACGATGTCCCGCTCGGTCGTACGTCCCTCGCGGCGGCCGGTGAGTACCTCGCCGAGCGGGATCAGGTCCTCGTGGGCGAGCGTCCCGGAGCACAGTGCGGCCACGACCGGTCCGGCGTGTTCGGCCGCGGTCCCGGGGTCGTCGACGACGACGGCCGCGGACCGCCGTACGACGTCGGTGTCGACCTCGCTGCGGCTGGGCTCGAAGGATCCGACGCTGACGACCGTGCAGCCGGGCGCGAGCCACTCGCCCCGGACGACGGGCGTGCTGCTGAGCGTGCAGGCGGCGACCATGGGCAGTCCGGCCACGGCTTCCTCCGCCGAATCGACGGCCTTGACGGGGATGCCGAGTTCGGCCGCGAGGAGCCGCGCCGCCCGTGCTCTGCGGTCCGGGGACGGGCTCCAGATCCGTACGGCTCTCAGGTCCCGGACCCGGGCGACGGAGCGTGCGTGCGCGAGGGCCTGGGTGCCGGAGCCGATCAGGCCGAGTTCGGTGCCGTCAGGGATGGCGAGTGCGTCGAAGGCCACGGCGCTGGCCGCGGCCGTGCGCAGGGTCGTCACCGCCGTGCCGTCCATGACGGCGACGAGTTGCCCGGTGACCGGGTCGAGCGCGTTGATCACGGCGTGGATCGTCGGCAGTCCGGCGGCCGCGTTGCCCGGGTTGACACTGCCGATCTTGGCGACGGCCCCGGTGTCCGCGGACAGCCGCGCGAGGTACGCGAACACGACGCTGTCGTCGAACCCGCTCGGATGCATGATCTTGCCGGGCAGCTCGGCGGTGCCGTCGCCCAGCGCCGTGAAGGCGGCCCGCTGGGACCGGATCGCGGTGTCGGTGTCGAGCAGCGCGGCCACCTGGTCGCGGGAGAGATGGAGGACGTCGTCGGTCATCCCTCTTCCCTTCCCCTGTCCGCGCCGATGTCACCGCGGTCGGGGCGTCCGGGTGACACTCCTCCTGATCACACCACCGCCCGGCCGGCGCGCGCCACTGGGGGCGCGCGGCGCGCGGGGCCGGCTGCGGGGCCGGTCGGCCGGGTCAGACGCGGTGGCCCACCACGGCGTCCAGGTGCGGCAGGTCGTGGTCCAGGCGCTCCCGCTTGGTGCGCAGATAGGTGATGTTGTCCTCGCAGGGCGGGATCAGCAGCGGGACCTGCGCGTCGACCTTGATGCCGTTGCGGAGCAACGCCTCGCGCTTGCGCGGGTTGTTGGACAGCAGTCTCACGGAACGGACGCCGAGGTCGTGCAGGATCTCCGCGGCCACGCCGTAGTCGCGGGCGTCCACGGGCAGCCCGAGCGCGAGGTTCGCCTCGACGGTGTCGAGGCCCTCCGCCTGGAGCTTCATCGCCTGGAGCTTGGCGAGCAGGCCGATCCCGCGGCCCTCGTGGCCCCTCAGGTAGATGAGGATTCCGCGCCCCTCGGTCACGATCTCCCGCAGTGCGGTGGAGAGTTGGGGACCGCACTCGCAGTGCCGGGATCCGAACGCGTCACCGGTGAGGCACTCGGAGTGCAGCCGGGTGAGCATTCCGTCTTTCTGGATGTCACCGTAGACCAGAGCCACTTGTTCGTCTCCGCGGGTACGGTCCAGGTAGCCGACGGCCTGGAAATCGCCGTACACCGTGGGCAGCGGGGCATTCACGACCCGCTCGACACCGGCGGAGTGAGCTTTCCCGGCGAGTACGCCATCTATTTCTGTCATGATTCTGGTTCCTAAGCAGAGACGAAAGGTCGCGAGAACATGGGCAATTCGGGCGGTTCGGAAATACGACTCACGGTGTCAGGGCAGCTGCCGACAGACACCACGGAAGACGTACGCGCACGAGGTGCCGGCGCTGCCCGGCAGGTCGCCGTGCTTCCCGTGGGCAGCTTCGAGCAGCACGGTGCGTATCTTCCGCTGTCGACGGACACGCTCGTCGCCTGCGCGATAGCCCAGGAAGTGGCTGCCGCATTCCCCGTTCACCTCCTTCCTCCGGTGACGATCTCCTGCTCGCACGAACACGCGGCCTGGCCGGGAACGGTGAGCATTTCCTCCGTGACGCTCCATGCGGTGGTGCGGGACATCGCCGACTCGCTGCGTCGGTCGGGTGTGGACACCCTCGTCGTGGTCAATGGACATGGCGGCAATTACGTATTGGGCAACGTCGTGCAGGAATCCACGGCCGCCGATGCCCGGATGGCTCTTTTCCCGGCCGCGGAGGACTGGGAGACGGCGCGGGAGCAGGCCGGGATAGAGACCTCGCTGCTCACTGATATGCACGCGGGGGAAATAGAGACCTCCATTCTGCTGCACAGGCATCCCGAATTGGTCAGGCCGGGTTACGAGACCTCCGACTTCGAGGCCGACGACCGCCGGCAACTGCTCACGCTGGGCATGTCGGCCTATACCAAGTCCGGTGTCATCGGCCGCCCTTCGAGGGCGTCCGCCGAGAAGGGGAAGGTACTCCTCGCCTCGCTGGCCGGTTCCTTCGGAGCGTACTTCTCGCTGCTGACATCGGAGGCCGGGCTTCCTGCGGTCGTCGATCGGCACTGAGTGTCCCCGTTTCCTTCCGCGCGGGCCGAGATCCGGGGCGCCGGTGACTCCGTGTGCGAGTCCGGGCCCGGCTCGGCGGCCGCGTTCTCCTGCGGGCGCCGCAGCCCCGCGTACCAACGCGCCACCAGTACGGCGACACCGGGCAGGCTCGCGGCGAAGCTGAGCACGCCGTAGACCACGGCCACGGTCAGGCCCTGGGTCGCGCCCAGGCCCGCCGCGCCGAACGCCCAGGCGGTGACGCCTTCCCTGGGTCCCCAGCCGCCGACGTTCAGCGGCAGCCCCATGGCGATCAGGGCGAGCAGTGCCAGGGGCACCAGCTCGGCGGCGGAGGCGGACGAGCCGGCCGCCCGGGCCGCGAGCAGGAACATCAGGACGTGTCCCGCGAGCACCACGACCGACGAGATCAGGACGCCCGGCCAGCTCCCGCGGGCCAGCAGCGCCCCGCGCGCCTCGGTGAGTGCGGCGCGTACGGCCCGGTAGCGGCGGGACGTGCGCGGCGCCCTGCCCCTGCTGCGGACCGCGCCCACGGTGGCGACCCCGCACAGCGAGACCGCGACCAGCAGCACGGCGAGGTGCCGGGTCTCGGTCAGCACCGGCGAGGGCTGGGTGAGCAGCACGGTCACGCCGACGGCGGCCAGGACCGCCTGTCCCGCGACCCGTTCGAGGACGACCGCGCGCACTCCGCGGCCGACGTCGCCGGCGCTCTGTCCGTGCCGTACCGCGCGGTGCACGTCGCCGAGTACGCCGCCCGGCAGGGCCGCGTTGAGGAACAGCGCGCGGTAGTAGTCCGCGACGGCCGGGCCCAGCGGCAGCCTGAGCTTCATCCCGCGGGCCACCACGCACCAGCGCCAGGCGCTGAACACGGTGGTCAACAGGCCGATGCCGAGCGCCGCGAGAAGCGTCGGGCCGTCGATCCGGCGCAGGCCGTCCAGGAAGACCCCGGTGCCGAGCCGCCAGGTGAGCACGGTGAGGATCACGACGCCGGCGATGGTGCCGAAGTGGGTGCGCAGGACGCGGGAATCGAGGCGCGCCAGGACGGGACCCGCGAAGCGGGCCAGGGCCTTGCGCGGACCCGCGGTGGGCGTGTCCGCCGTCGCGTCGGCGCGGGCGGACCCGGTCTCGCCGTCCCCACCTTCCTCACCGTCGAGGCGTACTCGTCCGGTCTCCCGTTCCTCCGCACCGCCGTCACGGACCGCCGACGACAGTTCGTCGTCCAGGGCGGCCAGCGACTGTGCCTCGTCCGCCATCGCCGGCGTGCTCATCAGGCTCCCCCTGTCGGGCGGGCCAGTGCGAGCAGGTCACTGTGGTGCACCACCACGCTCAACTGGCCCGCCTCGCAGGCCGCGAGGCGCTCCTTGAGGTAGGCGTCGGCGCGCTCGGCCAGTGCCGGGCGCTCCTCGACGGCCGCGCCGACCCAGCCGCGCAGCCACTCCGCGGTCAGTGCGGACTCGTCCGGGCCCAGGCGCCACGCGCTCGGGTGCACCCGGACCGTCGCGCCGTGCCGGGCGAAGGCGTCGCAGGCCGCGTTGATCGATTCCGGGCCGAGCAGATCGCCGCGCCGCTGGTGGTCGTTGAACGCGGCGGTGATCTCGTCGTCCAGCGGGTGGGCCGGGGTGAGTTCGACGCGGCCGACCACGGAGAGCGTCAGGAGCGCGGGGCAGCCGGCTCCGGCGCAGGCCGCGGCCAGCGCCTCGATCTCGTCCGGGGTCAGGACGTCAAGGAGTGCGGAGGCCGTGACCAGCGAGGCGCCGGCCAGGGCGTCCGCGGTCAGCCGGGCGACGTCGCCGCGCTGTGTCTCCACGGTGACGCGGCTGCCGTCGGCGGCCGACCGGGGCGACCCGACGGCGGCGAAGTGCAGCAGATACGGGTCGCGGTCGTGCAGTACCCAGTGCTGGGGCCCGTCGAGCCGGGGCGCGAGCCAGCGGCCCATGGAGCCGGTGCCGCAGCCCAGGTCGTGGATGACGAGTCCGCCACGCCCCGGCAGGTTCGCGAGCCGGATCCGCAGCGGGTCGAGGAGCTCGGCCGCCCGGGCCGCCGCGTCCACGGGCTCGCGCAGTTCCAGCCACTCGGGGGCGTAGCGGGTCGTGTCGTCGGTGGCCTCGCCGCGGGTGCGGTCACCGAGCCGAATCGTTCCTGTGTCCCGTCCCTGGCTGTCCCGCCCCTGGCCCGGAACCACGGCCTCGGTCTCGGTCGTCGTCGTCATCTCGTCGCGTCCCCGCCCTGCCGTGTGCGTCCCCTCACCACGTCCCAGCGAGGCGGTGCTCGTCTCCTCGTCGAGGCCCGGTTCGGCCGTCGTCGTGCCGTGCCCCGGAGTCCCGGCCGGCGTCGTGCTCGTACTGCTCATGCCGCCCCGATCCTTGCCTCGCTCTTCAGTCGCCCCAGGACACCGGACAGACTCCGGGCCGTGGCGGCCCAGCCTCCGAGGGAGGCCCGGCGGGCGCGCGCGGCGGCCTTCAGGCGACGGCGTACGTCGGCCTCGCCGAACCAGCCACGCAGTTCGGCCGCGAGGGCCGCGGGGTTCTCCGGCGGCACGAGCAGCCCGGGCACCCCGCCGTCGGGCGCGCGCCCGACCGCCTCGGGGAGCCCGCCGACGTCCGTGGCCAGCACGGGGATACCGCGGGCGAGCGCCTCGGTGACGGCCATGCCGTACGTCTCGGCGTACGAGGTGAGGACCATGAGGTCGGCGGAGGCGTAGCTCGCGTCGAGCGCGGCGCCGGACTTCGGGCCGGCCAGCTGGAGCCGGTCGCCGAGGCCGTGCTGGTCGATGAGCGCCCGCAGCCGGGCCACGTACTCGGGGTCGTGGTCGAGGCCGCCGACGAGGACGCAGGTCCAGGGCAGGTCGGTGACCGCGGCGAGGGCCTCGACCAGTCGGTGCTGTCCCTTGCGCGGGGTGACCGAGGCGACGCACAGCAGCCGCGAGACGCCGTCGGTACCGGAGGCCAGCGGTGCGATGTCGGCGCCGGGCGCGGCGACATGGACCCGGTCGGGCGCGAGGCCGTGGTGGGCGACGAGCCTGCGGGCCGCCCACTCGCTGGTGGCGGCGACGGCGGGCACGGACCGCAGTGTGCGGCGTTCCCGGGCGTCCAGGTCCGCGGCCAGCGCGGGCGTGAGCCCCGTCTCGTCGCCGAGCGGCAGGTGCACGAGAACGACCAGCCGCAGCCGTTCGGCCTCCGGGATGACGATCTCGGGGACCGCGCAGGCGACGATGCCGTCGAGGAGTACGACGGTGTCGTCGGCCAGGTCCGCGAGGGTGCGGGCCAGTTCGGCGCGGGCCGGGGCCTCGGGCTGGGGCCAGCTGCCGTCGATGGCGTGCTTGTGGACCTGCCAGCCGAAGCCGGGAAGGTCGAGGCTGACCCGGGCGTCGTAGACGTTGCCGCCGCTCGGCATGGTCGGGTCGTCCACTCCGCCGGGCATCACGAAGTGCATGGCGCGCAGGGACATGGGGATGATGTCGGCGTTGTGGCTCACAGGGCACGCTCGTAACTCGCCCAGGCGATGTGCGACTCGTGCAGGGTGACGGTGATGCCGGCCAGGCCGCGGGCACCCTCGCCCAGCAGGCCCTTTTCCACGCGCTCGGCGAGGCGGTCGGCGACGACCTTGGCCAGGAACTCCGTCGAGGTGTTGGTGTCGGCGAACACCGGCTCGTTGTCGAGGTTCCGGTAGTTCATCTCGGCCACCACCTCCCCGAGTTCCCTGGTGGCCAGTCCGATGTCGACGACGATGTTGTCGTCATCCAGCTCGGTGCGGCGGAACGTGGCGTCCACGAGGAACGTCGCCCCGTGCAGGCGCTGCGCGGGTCCGAAGACCTCTCCGCGGAAGCTGTGGGCGATCATCAGGTGATCGCGGACGGTGATGCTGAACAACGGACGACCCTCCAGGTGCGGCGCGTCTGACCCCTCTGCCGGGGCGTGCCGTGTAGTACGGCCGGTCCGTTCTCCGTGTTCAGGGGGTTCGGCTCGGAGTTTCGGACGATGCGCTCCGCTGAGTGGGGCGGTTGGGTTCGGTGTGGGTGGCGGTGAGTTGGTGACTGCGGGTTGGTGGGGGCTGGTCGCGCCCGCGCGGCGGAGCCGCACATCGACACAGCCCCGCGCCCCTCAAGGGCGCGGTCGGTGTCCTGTGTCTTCAAGGTCCGGGCGCGATTGCGTCGTAGCGGACGAGGTGGCACATCCCCGTTGATTCTGCCTCAGCGAGCGCGGTCATCGTCTCCGGTAGCTCCTCAAAGGAGGACTCGCCGGTGATCAGGGCGTCGAAGGCCGGGTCGGCGAGCAGGTCGAGGGCGATGGCGAGGCGGTCGGCGTAGGTGCGGCGGGCGCTCCTGGCCGGGGAGACGGTTCCGACCTGGCTGCTGCGTATCACCAGGCGGCGGGAGTGGAACGCCTCGCCGAGCGGCAGGCTGACCTTCCGGTCGCCGTACCAGCTCAGTTCGAGGACGGTGCCCTCCGGGGCGAGGAGTTCCAGCGAACGGGCGAGCCCGGCCTCTGTGGCGCTGGCGTGGACGACCAGGTCGCGGTCGCCTGCCGCGTCCGCCGGGAGCGCGAAGTCGACGCCGAGGGCCTGTGCGATGCCGGCGCGCGCCGGGTTGGCGTCGACGAGTTGGACCCGGGCCGCGGGAAACCGGGCCAGGAGCGCGGCGACACTCGCGCCGACCATGCCGGCGCCGACCACGGTGATCCGGTCGCCGATCAACGGTGCCGCGTCCCACAGGGCGTTGACCGCTGTCTCCACCGTTCCGGCGAGTACGGCGCGCGAGGCGGGCACGGTCCCGGGCACGGGCGTCACGGCGCTCGCCGGGACGACGAACCGGGTCTGGTGCGGATAGAGGGAGAAGACGGTCCGCCCGAGAAGTTCGGTCGGTCCCGCCTCCACCACTCCTACGTTCAGGTACCCGTACTTGACCGGGCCGGGGAAGTCGCCCTCCTGGAAGGGCGCCCGCATGGCGGCATGCTGGCTCTCCGGCACGCCGCCGCGGAAGACGAGCGTCTCGGTTCCGCGGCTCACCCCCGAGAAAAGTGTTCGCACCACGACCTCGCCCTCGGCGGGCTCGGGCAGTTGGGCGTCGCGGATCTCACCGAGGCCCGGAGAGCGGAGCCAGAAGGCGCGGGCGGAACGGTCCATTCGGCATCCTCCTGAGTAATCCATGTGAATGGGCTGAGCGAATGAGCTGAACGATCGGGCGGCGAGCCACGTACCGACCTTTGCGAAGCCGCGCACAAGGTACGCGGCATTGATCGACTCTGTCACCTGGCCGGAGGATGTGCGGTGGCCCTGAACAACACGTACGACGCGAGGCTCTTGCAGCAGGAGACGGCCGTGGGAGCGGGTGTGCAGCTTCTGTTGCTCACCGTGCTCGGCACGGCGCTCGGCATGGGGCCCGCGGGCTGGCTGACGGGACTGGCGTTCGCGCTCGCGACGTGGGCGGTGCTCTCACGCGCCCTGCATCGCACGCGGCCCCGTTCCTTCGGACCGGCGAACCGCGTGACCCTGGGCCGGGCCACCCTTGTCGGCGGAGTGACCGCGCTCGTCGCGGACTCCTTCCAGAGCCCACCGCCGGTGACGGTCCTCGTCGCCCTCACCGCGGTCGCCCTGATCCTCGACGCGGTCGACGGCAAGGTCGCCAGGCGGACGGGTTCCTCCTCCGCGCTGGGCGCGCGCTTCGACATGGAGGTCGACGCGTTCCTCATCCTGGTGCTCAGCGTGTACGTCGCCACGACCGTGGGCCCCTGGGCCCTGCTGATCGGCGGCATGCGCTACGCCTTCGTTGCGGCCGCCCGGTTCCTGCCCTGGCTGAACAACGCCCTCCCGCCGAGCACGGGCCGCAAGACGGTGGCCGCCCTCCAGGGCGTCCTGCTGCTGCTCGCGGGCTCGGGGATCCTCCCGTACGCCCCGACGTTCGGCGTCGTCGCTCTCGCCCTCGGCCTGCTGACGTGGTCGTTCGGCCGTGACATCGCGTGGCTGTGGCGCACGCGGGGCTCCGCCGAGCGGGGGGTCACGCCGGTCGAGGTCGAGCACCTCCACCGGGAACCGGCCGGCGCGGGCGCCCAGTAAGGGGTTGCTTTCAGGCTTTTAGGGGCGCGGGGAACTGCGCGCTCAGCCCCCATAACCAGCAGCCGACGTACTACCTCGACTGCGGGTTGTGTGTGGCTGGTCGCGC
>NZ_JAPWHT010000183.1:0-19018 GCF_027270795.1 Streptomyces sp. ActVer | reverse complement strand
GCTCGGCCGCCGAGCCGGCCTCCGCCGCCGCCCGCGCCGGCAAGCTGCTCGCGCCCCTGCTCCCCGAGCCCCTCGACCACGTCCTCCTCCAGGCGGACCTGACGGCGGTGGCCCCCGGCCCGCTGCAACGCCCGCTGGCGGACACCCTGGACGTCCTCGCGGACGTGGAGTCGAAGGGCGGGGCGACGGTGTACCGCTTCACACCGGGCTCCGTCCGCCGGGCCCTGGACGCGGGCCGCTCGGCCTCGGACCTGCACGCCTTCCTCTCCGAGCACTCCCGTACGCCGGTTCCGCAGCCGCTCACCTACCTGATCGACGACGTGGCGCGCAGACACGGCCATCTGCGGATCGGCTCGGCGTCGGCGTACGTCCGCTGCGACGACGACGCCCTGCTGAACGAGATCATCGCCGACAAGCGCTCCCAGGGGCTGCGCCTGCGCCGTCTCGCGCCCACGGTGCTGGCCGCGCAGGCCGACCCGGCGACGCTGCTCGGAGGGCTGCGGTCGATGGGCTTCGCACCGGCCGCCGGGTCCGCCGAGGGCGACGTACTGATCACCCGCGCGCACGCCCATCGCACGCCCCCGCGCACGGCGCCCGAGCCGGTCCCGGACGGTCCGCCGTCCCCCGACACCACCCTGCTGGGCGCCGCGATCCGGGCCATCCGCGCGGGCGACCTGGCCTCCACGACCCCGCACAAGCCCACCTCCGCCGCTCCGGGCCGCAACGGCACGCTCCCGCGCACGACCTCCGCCGAGACCCTCGCCACCATGCAGGCCGCCGTCCTCACCGGCGACACCCTCTGGATCGGGTACGTCAACGCCGAGGGCTCCGCCAGCCAGCGCGTCATCGCCCCGATCAAGGTGGAGGGCGGCTTCGTGACGGCGTACGACCACACCGCGGACGAGGTCCGCACCTACCCGCTGCACCGCGTGACGGGCGTCGCGGAGCTGGCGGACGAGCAGGCCTGAGACAGGCTTGAGGCCGTCCCGGCCGGAAGCCGCACCCCCTCGGCCGGAGGTCCGTCCCCCGTCTCACTCGTCCGGGTGTACGCGGCGGTTCATGCACGCCACGCCGGACGCTTCCCACCCATGAGGGACCTTCGAGGACCTCCCGCATCGCGGCGCGAGTCGCGGGGCAGCCACTGGACGTCCTGATCAGGCATCCGCCCGATCGCACAACCAGGAGGTAGTCCCATGCGCACTGCTCGCCGTGTCGCCACCGTTCTGATCGGCACCGCCGCGCTGCTCGGCGCACTCGCGTCACAGGCCGCCGCGATCGGTGTCGATCTCGGCGGGGGCCTGACCCTCTGAGGCCGCCCTCGCACGCCCAGCACGCCCCGCGGGCCGGACTCGGCATCCCGTCCGGCCCGTCCCCTCCGAGGGCCCCCACCCCCGCTCAGCAGCATCAGAAAGGCTTCAGAAACTCCATGCGTTCCACGCTCCGGACCCGCACCGCGACCCATGCCACGACCCGTGCCGCGATCCGTACCGCCGCCACCGCCACGCTCTTCGCCTCGGCCGCGATCGTCGGTGTGCTCGCCCCGCAGGCCGCCGCCGCGCAGCCCGCGCTGCCGCTGCCCATCCCGGTCGCCGCCGTCGAACCGCTCGTCACCGAGGGGGTCACGGTCGAAGGTCCGCTGGTCAACAACATCACTCTGCCCACGCTGAAGTAGCCCGGCGCATCCGGTAGCTGTCCCCTTCGAGCCGGACGATCTCCGCGTGGTGCGCGAGGCGGTCGACCATAGCGGGGGCGGCGCCGCCGAAGATCTCGTCCCAGCGGCCGAGCGGGCGGTCGCCGGTCACGATCAGCGAGGACCGCTCGTAGCGGTGCGCGACGAGCTGGAAGAAGAGGTGGGCGGTGTCCGCGTCGAACGGGGTGTAGCCGACCTCGTCCACGATCAGCAGCGGGTGGGCGTCCAGCGCGGCCAGCTCCTCGGCGAGCCGCCCGGCCGCCCGCGCCTCCGTCAGCCTCGCGGCCCACTGCGCGGCGGTCGCGAACAGCACCTGGTGACCCGCCTGGCAGGCCCGCACACCGAGGCCGACGGCGAGATGCGTCTTGCCGGTTCCGGGCGGCCCCACGAGCACCACGTTCCGCCGCGCGGCGACGAAGTCCAGCTTGCCGAGCCGGGCCAGCACCTCCCGGTCGAAGTCCCGCGGATGATCCTCGTCGAACTCCTCCAACTGCTTCCGCGACGGGAAGCGCGCGGCACGGATCCGGGTCTCGGCCCCCGTTTCGTGGGGGTCGTAGGAGTCGTAGGGCTCGGACGAGGACAGGTACGAGCCCGTCGACTGGGCCGGGACCGGGACCGGGACCGGGCTCGGGACCGGGGCGCGCGTGGCCGCCGCCGAGGTCGAGAACTCGGCCGGGACGGACGCCGAGGCGGAGTACCCC
This sequence comes from Streptomyces sp. ActVer, assembly GCF_027270795.1. Lineage (NCBI taxonomy): Bacteria > Bacillati > Actinomycetota > Actinomycetes > Kitasatosporales > Streptomycetaceae > Streptomyces > Streptomyces sp. ActVer. The sequence goes on along the minus strand of NZ_JAPWHT010000183.1, from coordinate 16,627 downwards.
CCGTCGGCTCCGCCCTGCCCCTGCACCGGCCCGTGCCCCTTGTGCGAGCGGTCCCCGTGCTCCGCCATCGGCCCCGACATGTACGCCAGGATCGCCGCCGAGGCGATGAAGGCCATGTGGATCACCGTCCCCCACAGCAGCGCGTGCTGCGAGGTGTGGTGCACGTCCACGAACATCTGGAGCAGGTGGACGGAGGAGATGCCCACGATGGCGGTGGCGAGCTTCACCTTCAGGACGTTGGAGTTGACGTGCGAGAGCCATTCCGGCTGGTCGCGGTGGCCCTGGAGACCGATGCGGGAGACGAAGGTCTCGTACCCCCCGACGATCACCATGATCAGCAGGTTCGCGATCATGACGACGTCGACCAGCTTCAGCACGGCGAGCATGACGTACGTCTCGTTCGCCTGTCCGGTCACGCACCGGAGGATTAAATTCCACAGCTCGTTGAAGAACTTGTAGACGTACACGCCCTGCGCGGCCACCAGCCCGAAGTAGAGCGGGGCCTGCAGCCAGCGGGTGGCGAAGAGCGCGTACCCGAGCGTCGTGGACGGCTGGGACACGACGGGCAGCGGAGCAGTCGGTGAGGCCGGCGGGGGCGCGTGCGGCGGGGCGTGGATGTGGCTGTGACCGGGTGCGGACAACGGTGGCTCTCCCTGGGCGGTGACCTGGGGCAGTGACCTGCGGGGATCGCCATTCTTCGGGTCCGCGGCCGTAAATCTGAATTCCCACCACTCATTGGAATGAATAGACATCCAGTAGGACAGGACGGGGCGTCGCCCGGTTCGAGGCGTGCCGCGTGGACGATCAGGCACACTGGACGTTTGGCCGTGCACACCGCACAGCTGTGCAGAAGGGGACGCACGCGTGAATGGTCCACTCATCGTCCAGTCCGACAAGACGCTGCTCCTGGAGGTCGACCACGAGCTGGCGGACGAGTGCCGTCGTGCCATCGCGCCCTTCGCGGAGCTGGAGCGAGCGCCGGAGCACATCCACACGTACCGGCTGACACCGCTCGGGCTGTGGAACGCGCGCGCCGCCGGGCACGACGCCGAGCAGGTCGTCGACGCGCTCGTGCAGTACAGCCGCTATCCGGTGCCGCACGCGCTGCTGGTCGACATCGCCGAGACGATGGACCGCTACGGGCGGCTGACGCTGTCCAAGGACCCGGCTCACGGGCTCGTCCTCACGACCACCGACCGGCCCGTGCTGGAGGAGATCCTCCGCTCGAAGCGCGTCATTCCGCTGGTCGGCGCCCGGATCGACCCCGACACGGTCGCCGTGCATCCTTCCGAGCGCGGCCAGATCAAGCAGACGCTGCTGAGGCTCGGCTGGCCGGCCGAGGACCTCGCCGGGTACGTGGACGGCGAGGCGCACCCCATCGAGCTGGCCGAGGACGGCTGGGCCCTGCGGCCGTACCAGAAGCAGGCCGTGGAGAACTTCTGGCACGGCGGTTCAGGGGTGGTCGTACTCCCCTGTGGCGCCGGAAAGACGCTGGTCGGCGCCGGTTCCATGGCCCAGGCGAAGGCCACGACCCTGATCCTCGTCACGAACACCGTCTCCGCCCGGCAGTGGAAGCACGAGCTGGTGAAGCGGACCTCGCTGACCGAGGAGGAGATCGGGGAGTACAGCGGTACGCGGAAGGAGATCCGCCCGGTCACCATCGCGACGTACCAGGTCCTGACGACGAAGCGGAAGGGTGTCTATCCGCACCTGGAGCTGTTCGACTCCCGCGACTGGGGTCTGATCGTCTACGACGAGGTGCATCTGCTGCCCGCGCCGGTCTTCAAGTTCACGGCGGACCTGCAGGCGCGCCGGCGACTGGGCCTGACGGCCACGCTGGTGCGGGAGGACGGCCGTGAGTCGGACGTGTTCTCACTGATCGGCCCGAAGCGGTTCGACGCTCCCTGGAAGGAGATCGAGGCGCAGGGGTACATCGCGCCCGCGGACTGCGTGGAGGTCCGCGTCAATCTCACGGACGCCGAGCGTCTCGCGTACGCGACCGCCGAGACGGAGGAGAAGTACCGCTTCTGCGCGACGACCGTGACGAAGCGGAAGGTGACGGAGGCGCTGGTGCGGCGGTTCGCCGGGCAGCAGATCCTTGTCATCGGGCAGTACATCGACCAGCTCGACGAGCTGGGCGAGCACCTGGACGCGCCTGTCATCAAGGGTGAGACGTCGAACGCGCAGCGCGAGAAACTCTTCGAGGCGTTTCGGCAGGGCGAGATCAGTGTGCTCGTGGTGTCCAAGGTGGCGAACTTCTCGATCGACCTGCCGGAGGCGACCGTCGCGATCCAGGTGTCGGGGACGTTCGGGTCCCGGCAGGAGGAGGCGCAGCGGCTCGGGCGGGTGCTGCGGCCGAAGGCCGACGGGCACCAGGCGCACTTCTACTCGGTTGTGGCTCGGGACACGATCGATCAGGACTTCGCGGCGCATCGACAGCGGTTCCTGGCCGAGCAGGGGTACGCGTATCGCATCGTGGATGCGGATGAGTTGCTTGCGGACAGCTGAGCGGGGGTTCGTCGGGAGGGTGCGGGTCGGTGGGGGCTGGTCGCGCAGTTCCCCGCGCCCCTGAAAGCCCGTGGCCGAGGCCGGTTCACCACGTGCCGGCCGTCGTTGGTTGCTCGCGCAGTTCCCCGCGCCCCTGAAGGGCGCAGGCGTGCTTACCGGCGGCGTACGCCTGCTTCCTCCTCATACTCGCCGAGGAGGACCACGCCCATCGCGGCGCTTGCGAAGACCTTGATGGCGCGGAGGGTGTCGCCGAGGCGGTGGCGGTGGCTGCCGTGGAGGGCGGTGGCTCCCGGGGGTGGGCCGGGACTGACGGGGGCTGGGGTGAAGGTCGCTGTGCTCATGTATCCATAGTGGAATTTCCTCCCTCCGCTTTCATCGGCCTGTGGACCGAACCTCCGTCGTCGCCTCGTACGACTCCGGAGTGAGCCGTCCCCCGTAGGGAGGGGGACCGCGTCCCCTAGGGGACGCCGCGATAAATGGTTGGCCTCCGCCGCTCCCTCTCGCCTAAAATCTCCGCTCTTGCCCGCCTCCCTCGCGGAGTGCCGCCGCCCGGACGGAAACCGGTCGGCACACAGCTCGGCCATACGGCGACAGCCCCGCCATACGGCGATGAGGCACACCCACGCGACAGGCTCCAGGCCCCGGAGGCATCACCCGTGTCCACCCCGTCCGACTCCACCATGTCGGTCCCCGATTCGTCCGGCGACCCCCTCTCCCGCGAACGCGCCCACCTCACCCACTCCCGCGCCGCCCTCCGTTCGATGCGCGAGGACGTCGAGTCGCTCGACATCCGGGACGTCACCGCGAACTGGGTCAACGCGGAGGTCCTCACGCGCCAGATCGAGGAGCGCGTCAAGGCCCTCGCGGACCTCTCGCACACCCCGCTCTTCTTCGGCCGCCTCGACTATCTGCACTCCCCGGGCGCCGACCGGGCCGAGGGCGCGGAGGAGTCAGAAGGGCGCGAAGCGCCTTTCTTGCAAGGGCGGCGGTGGGAGACGGGCGGGCGCTTCTACATCGGGCGCCGGCACGTGCACGACGCCGACGGGGACCCGATGGTGATCGACTGGCGTGCCCCGGTGTCCCAGCCCTTCTACCGGGCCTCCAAGAAGAACCCGCTGGACATCGCCCTGCGCCGCCGCTTCGGCTACACGGCCGGCGACCTCACCGCGTACGAGGACGAGCACCTCTCGGACCCCACTGATTCACCGGGGGCCGCCGCCACCAGCAAGCTGCTCCAGCAGGAGATCGAGCGCCCGCGCGTCGGCCCGATGCGCGACATCGTGGCGACGATCCAGCCCGAGCAGGACGAGATCGTACGGTCCGGTCTCGGCGGCTCGGTCTGTGTGCAGGGCGGTCCGGGCACCGGGAAGACGGCGGTCGGCCTGCACCGGGTCGCCTACCTCCTCTACGCCCACCGCGACCGGCTCGCCCGCACGGGCACCCTGGTCATCGGGCCGAACGCGTCCTTCCTCCACTACATCGAGCAAGTGCTGCCCGCGCTGGGCGAGTTGGAGGTCAAGCAGGCCACGGTCGACGACCTCGTCGCGCATGTGGAGGTGCGGGGCACGGACGAGGCGGCGGCCGCGGTCGTCAAGGGCGACGCGCGGATGGCCGAGGTGCTGCGCCGGGCCGTCCGCTCGCACGTGACCATGCCCGTCGAACCGGTCGTGGTGGTGCGCGGTTCCCGGCGCTGGCGCGTTCCGGCGTACGAACTCGAAGTCATCGTCCGGGAGTTGCTCGACCGGGACATCCGGTACGGCGCCGCCCGCGAGGCCCTTCCGCAGCGCATCGCGCACGCCGTGCTGGTGCAGATGGAGCGGTCGGGCGAGGCCCCGGACGACCGGGTGCAGGACGCCGTGGCCCGCAACACCGCGGTGAAGGCGGCGGTGAAGGAGGTCTGGCCGCCGGTCGACCCGGCGAAGCTCGTGCTGCGCCTGCTCTCCGACGCCGACTTCCTGGCCACCCACGCCGAGGGCATCCTCACCGAGGACGAGCAGAAGACGATCCTCTGGAGCAAACCCGCACGGTCGGTGAAATCCGCCAAGTGGGCCGCCGCGGACGCCGTGTTGATCGACGAGGCCACCGACCTCGTACAGCGCACGCACTCCCTCGGACATGTGGTGCTCGACGAGGCGCAGGACCTCTCCCCCATGCAGTACCGCGCGGTGGGGCGGCGCTGCACGACCGGTTCGGCGACCGTGCTCGGGGACCTGGCGCAGGGCACGACGCCCTGGGCGACCAGGAGTTGGGAGGAGGCGCTGACCCATCTGGGCAAGGGGGACGCGGTCGTCGAGGAGCTGACGGCCGGTTTCCGCGTGCCGACGGACGTCATCACGTACGCGTCCCGGCTCCTCCCCCACATCGCACCGGGCCTGACCCCGGTGGCGTCGGTCCGCGAGAACCCGGGCTTCTTCGAGGTCCGCCCGGCCACCGCGGACCTCGCGGACACCGAAGTGGTCGCCGCCTGCGAGGAGTTGCTGCGCAACGAGGGCTCGGTCGGCCTGATCGCGGCCGACGCGCGCGTGCCGGCGCTGGCCGAGGCGCTGACGGCGGCCGGGCTCACCCACCTCGCCCCCGGCGAGGAGACGACCCTCACCACCCGCCTCACCCTGGTCCCGGCCTCGCTCGCCAAGGGCCTGGAGTACGACTACGTGGTCCTGGACGAACCCCGGGCCGTCGTCGATGGCGAACCGGACGAACGCACCGGCCTGCGCCGCCTGTACGTGTCCCTGACCCGAGCGGTCTCGGGCCTGATCGTCACACACGCGGCACCACTGCCACCCCAGTTGTCACAGGACCGATCAGAGAGCTGACAGACCCGGGCCCGCGCCCCCGCCCGCGCCCCATAGGGGCGCGGGGAACTGCGCGACAAGCCCCCACGGGGCCCGCAGACGAATATCCGCACCCCAGCGGAGCGCAGAGCGCTCACACGTCCAGCGCCGTCCGCCACTCCCGTACCGCCGCCGCCGAGACCGGCACGTCCCAGCCGCCGGGCCGGGCCGCTCCCCCGATGTGGAAGGCGTCGACACCGGCGGCCCGCAGCCGCGGTACGTGGTCGAGGCGCAGGCCGCCGCCGATGAGGAGCTGCGGCTCGTACCCCGGTTCGCCGCGGCGGGCCGCCTCCGCCAGCAGCGTGGTCAGGCCCTCGTCCACGCCTTCCGCCGACCCCGCCGTGAGGTACGCGTCCAGGCCGGGCAGGTCGGCGAGGCTCTTGCGCAGCGCGTCGCGGTCGGCCGCGCGGTCGATCGCCCGGTGGAACGTCCAGCGGCAGCCGTCCAGCTCGGCGAGCACCGCCTCCAGCGCGGGCAGGTCCGGCTCCCCGGTCTCGTCCAGGAACCCGAGCACGAACTCGTCAGCCCCGGCGTCCCGCAGCTCCCGCGCCGCCCGTACGAGTGCTCGTACGTCCCCGGCCTCGAAACCGTCGGCCAGGCGCAGCATCACTCGCAGCGAGATGCCGACGGCGGCCCTGATCCCCGCGAAGGTCCCGACCGGCGGGGTCAGCCCGTCGGCGGCCATGTCGGTGACCAGCTCCAGCCGATCCGCGCCTCCGGTCTCGGCGGCGACCGCGTCCTCGACACCGAGGGCGATCACCTCCAGGACTGCACGCTCACTCATAGGACCTCTTCCCTCGGGCGGCTACAGGTCTAGTCCAATAGTCAGCCTACGCGCTAGCCGCCGCGGACCGACGGACCGGGACCGGTCCGCCGGGGCTCAGCCGAACAGATCGAGCTCCGCCTCCGTCGCCCCCGCCAGCTCGTACCGCGTCCCGGTCAGCGGGCGCCCCGCGTGCAGCCGTACGAGGGTGGCCGCGTCGCCGATGTAACGGGCGGGCGGCCGGTCGCCCGAGGGCGCGCCGAGCAGCAGCGGCTCGTCCAGGTCGTCGAGATCGGCGTGCAGGGCGGGCCGCCCCCGGTCGCGGGTGATCCACGCCAACAGGTCGAGCGCGGGGCCGACTTGGGCACCCGCGCACGCTCCGGGCGTCCCGTTCCGCGGCCAGGAGACGGCCGGGGAGTTCCGGATCGCGTACGGGGTGCGTGTCTGCGGCAGTCATGGATCCACGCCAGGTGCTCCGCGGGGGCGGGTGGGGTCGTACGGTCGTGGAAAGCTGCGGGCCGGTTGGTGGCTGGTCGCGCAGTTCCCCGCGCCCCTGAAGGGGCGCTGAGGGGCCCCGGGACTTGGACAGCGGACCGGCGGAGAATGGCCCCATGGCAAACCTCGACACCGCCGATACCGCCGACCCGCTTGCCGCCCTGCGCGCCCGCTGGGTCCGTACCCTCCGGGCGAGCCGCGGGACGGACGACGGACCGGACCCCGCCCCCTACGCCGACAACCTCATCTCCCGTTGGTCGGAGCCGCAGCGGCGGTATCACACGGTTGATCATCTGGCGGCGGTGCTGGACCACATCGATGTGCTGGAGGCGCACGAGGAGTACGCGGCGGACGTGGACCTGGTGCGGCTGGCCGCGTGGTTCCATGACGCGGTCTATCTGCCGGACCGGTCCGAGAACGAGGAGCGGTCGGCGCGGCTCGCCGAGCGTGCGCTGCCCGAGGCCGGTGTCTCCGCGGCCGGCACGGCGGAGGTCGCCCGCCTCGTCCGCCTGACCGTCACGCACGCCCCGGCCGACGACGACGCCAACGGCCAGGTCCTCTGCGACGCCGACCTGGCGATCCTCGCCGCGTCCCCGGACGCGTACGCCGCCTACACGGCCGCCGTCCGCGAGGAGTACGCCTTCGTCCCGCCGGAGGCCTTCCGCGAGGGCCGCGCGGCGATTCTGCGGCAGCTTCTGGAACTGCCCCGCCTCTTCCACACCCCTTACGGGACAAGGGAATGGGAGGGTCCGGCACGCCGGAACCTGGAGTCGGAGCTCGGCCTGTTGACGGGCTGAACGGCAGCCGATGGAATGACATGCCCGTCCTTGAGGTTGGCACCTGATATGCCCGTCCCCACGAGCGCCGGCTCCGCCACGCCCACCCGCACCGCCACCCGCACCCGTATGCCCCTGGCCGTCTACGTCCTCGGGCTCTCCGTCTTCGCCCTGGGCACCAGCGAGTTCATGCTCTCCGGCCTGCTGCCGGCCGTCGCGGACGACATGAACGTGTCGATTCCGCGCGCGGGGCTCCTGATATCCGCCTTCGCCGTCGGCATGGTGGTGGGCGCGCCGCTGCTGGCCGTGGCGACGCTCCGGATGCCCCGCCGTACGACCCTGATCTCGCTCATCGCGGTCTTCGGGGTGGGCCAGATCGCGGGCGCCCTCGCCCCGAACTACGCCGTGCTCTTCGCGTCCCGTGTCGTGAGCGCGCTGGCGTGCGCCGGGTTCTGGGCGGTCGGCGCGGCCGTGGCCATCGCCATGGTCCCGGTGAACGCCCGGGCCCGCGCCCTCGCCGTGATGATCGGCGGCCTGTCCATCGCGAACGTCCTCGGTGTCCCGGCGGGCGCCTTCCTGGGCGAGAGCCTCGGCTGGCGTTCGGCGTTCTGGGCGGTCGGCGCGGCCTCCGCGGTCGCGCTGGTCGGAGTGGCCACGCTCATCCCCCGTATCCCGCTCCCCGACGAGAAGCCGCAGCTCAGGCGGGAGCTGCGGATCTACCGCGACCGGCAGGTCTGGCTCTCCATCTCGCTGATCGCGTTCGCGGCGGGCGGTGTCTTCTGCGCGTTCAGCTATCTCGCGCCGCTGCTGACGGACGTCTCCGGGCTCGACGACAGCTGGGTGCCCGTGGTGCTCGGGCTGTTCGGCGTCGGGGCACTGATCGGCACGATGATCGGGGGCCGGATCGCGGACGCGCACCTCTTCGGGGTGCTGCTCTCCGGTATCGCGGCCTCGTCCGTACTGCTCGTCGCGCTGGCGCTGCTCGGGCAGTACGCCGTCGCCGCCGTCACCCTCGCCTTCCTCCTCGGTGTCTCCGCCTTCTACACGGCCCCGGCGCTCAACGCCCGGATGTTCAACGTCGCGGGCAGGGCCCCGACCCTGGCCGGTGCCACCACCACGGCCGCGTTCAACCTCGGCAACACCGGCGGCCCCTGGATCGGCGGCGCCGTCATCGACGCGGGCCTCGGCTTCGCCTCCCCGGCCTGGGCGGGCGCGGCCCTGACGGTCACGGCGGGCGCGGTGACAGCGGTCTCGCTGCGCCTGCACCGGCGTACGGCGGCCTCACGAGTGGTGACCGCCGGAGCCCCGGCCTCCGCCTCCGCTGCCACAGCCACAGCCACAGCCACAGCCACAGCCCCCAACGAGCCGATTAATCAGTCTCGTTCGGCGAACTGATCACCTATTCTCACCGGCATGCGGGCTATGGGTGGGGATCAGGTGGAAGAGGCCGTCACGGACGCGGTGGCAACACTGCGGAAGGTGGCCGACCGGGACTGGAGCGTCAAGGCGGGCCGCCTGGACTGGAGTTGCCGTAGGACGGCGGAGCACATCGCGTCGGACCTCATCGCGTACGCGGGGCAGATCGCGGGCCGCCCCACCGACCGCTACGTGCCGTTCGACATCACCTTCGAGGAGTGCGAGAGCCCCGAGGACGTCCTCCAGGTCGTCGAGGCGACCGGCACCCTGCTCGCCGCCGCCGTCCGCACCGCCCCGCGCGAGGCCCGCGCCTTCCACCCGTACCCCTTCCGCAGCGCGAACCGCGAGGGCTTCGCCGCGATGGGCGTCACCGAGGTGCTCGCGCACACGCACGACATCGCCGAGGGTCTGGGCATCCCGTACGAGGCCCCGGCCGCGCTCTGCGACGACGTACTGACGCGGATCTTCCCGCACGTCCGGCCCGCCCCCGACTCGGACCCCTGGCGGACCCTCCTGTGGGCCACGGGCCGCGGTGACCTGCCCGGCCGCGCGCCCCTCACCGACTGGCGCTGGAACAACAACCTCGTGATCCCCGCCGACCGCCTCACCCTCCAGGGCGTCACCCCCGCGGCCGCCGCCGACCTCCGCACGGGTGGCGCCGGCGGCTTCGAGTGGACCGAGGACGGCCCCTTCGAGGGCACGCGGGACGCCGCCGGAATGGTGACGAAGGCGTACGAGGCCGGGGTGCACCGCCCGGAGTTCGGCCTGTTCGTCCTCGTACGCCGCGAGGACGGCCGCGCGGTCGGCGGCATGGGCTTCCACGGCTCCCCTGACGAGGAGGGCCGCGCCGAGGTCGGCTACGACCTGGCCGAGTCCGCCCGCGGCAACGGCTACGCGGCCGAGGCCCTGCGCGCCCTGTCCGCCTGGGCCCTGACCCGCGACGACGTCACGTCCCTGTTCGCGACGGTGGACCGCGTCAACGCACCTTCCCAGAGCGTGCTGTCCCGCGCGGGCTTCACCCGGGTGAGCGGGGCGGACGGGGACGGGGACGGGCAGGGAGAGGACGGGGAGCAGTACGCGTACGAGCTGCGGGGCTGATCGCCGCGCGGTTGCTGCCGGAGTGCGATCGCGCCCGTCAACTCCCGGGAACGGCACGCCCCTTGGGCCTCCGCAGCCCGGAAGCGAGCAGCAGCCGCACCACCTCACGGCTGCGAACCTCCACCGCTCCGGCCGCGACCGCGTCCTCGTACCGGTGCGAGGGGATGTCGTAGTGATCGCGCTCGAAGGCCCGCGCGGGGGCGCCCAGCCGACGGGCGAAGTCGTGGAGTTCGTCGTACGAGACGTCGCTGACGAGGTGGGACCACATGCGGCCGTGCCCCGGCCAGTCGGGCGGGTCGATGTAGACGGTCACGAGGAGGGCGTCCCCCCGTCGCTCACGCCGCCGGTCCCGCCACCGGCCGCCTGGAGCGCGCCCACCGCCGAGACCTTCACTCCCGCCTTGTGGCACACCCAGTGCGGGTCTGCGCCCAACTCCGGCTCCACTTCCAGGGCGTGGGGGTCACCGGCACCGCAGACGGGACACAGCGGCCAGCGCCCGTGCCGCTCAAGCAGCGCGTCCTGTACGTCCTGGGCGACGAGCCCCGCCACGTAGTCGACCCCCTCCGGCCACTGCTCCACCCACCAGCGCCGCTGCACCACCGACTCCTCGACGAACGAGACGACATCCGGCTCGGCAACCTCACCGGCCGCAAGATCAGCAAGCACAAGCGCCCGCGCCGCGTGCAACGCCTGCTCCAAGGGGCTGATGGGATGGGGGGAGGGCGGAGAATCCATACGTCCATTGTGCGCCACCCGGGCAGCGCGGTCCCGGGTCCCGCCTGTGCCTCGTAAGAGGCGCGGGGAACTGCGCAATCTTTCAGGGGCGCGGGACTGTGACATGTGCGGCTCCGCCGCGTGGGCGCGACCAGCCCCCACGCGCCCGCAGCCGAAAACACCACCGCCCCAGCCGCTCCCTCTCCCCTTGACCCCTCCCCCAAAGCGAAAATATCTTTCATACGTGACCCACGAAGTGAAGGAAATTTTCGCGGGCGAAACCCCGCCGGCCCCCGCGGCCCTCGCCGCCAAGGTCCGCACACTCGCCCCGTCGATGACCCGCTCCATGCAGCGCGTCGCCGAGGCCGTGGCCGCCGACCCCGCCGGCTGCGCGGCCCTCACGGTCACCGGCCTCGCGGAACTGACCGGTACCAGCGAGGCGACCGTCGTCCGTACGGCACGCCTCCTCGGCTACCCCGGCTACCGCGACCTGCGCCTGGCCCTCGCCGGGCTCGCCGCCCAGCAGCAGTCGGGCCGCGCCCCCGCCGTGACGGCCGACATCGCGGTCGACGACCCGATCGCGGACGTGGTCGCCAAGCTCGCGTACGACGAACAGCAGACGCTCGCCGACACGGCGGCCGGGCTGGACACGGTCCAGCTCGGCGCGGCGGTCGCCGCCCTCGCGGCCGCCCGCCGCATCGACGTGTACGGCGTCGGGGCGTCCGGCCTCGTCGCGCAGGACCTCACGCAGAAGCTCCTGCGCATCGGACTCATAGCGCAGGCGCACAGCGACCCGCACCTCGCGGTGACGAACGCCGTGCAGCTGCGCGCCAAGGACGTGGCGATCTCGATCACGCACTCCGGGTCGACGGGGGATGTCATCGAGCCGTTGCGGGTCGCGTTCGAGCGCGGGGCCACGACGGTCGCGATCACCGGGCGTCCGGACGGTCCCGTGACCCAGTACGCGGATCACATCCTCACGACGTCCACGGCTCGGGAGAGCGAGCTGCGGCCGGCGGCGATGTCCTCGCGGACGAGTCAGCTGCTGGTGGTGGACTGCCTGTTCATCGGGGTCGCGCAGCGGACGTACGAGACCGCGGCGCCCGCGTTGTCGGCGTCGTACGAGGCGTTGGCCCATCGCCACCGGAACACACCTCGATAGCCGCAGACCGAGGCCGGTGGGCTCTTCGGCTGCGGGTGCCTGGGGGCTGGTCGCGCCCACGCGGCGGAGCCGCACATGTCACAGTCCCGCGCCCCTAAGAGACAAAGGCCAGGCGCCCCGGCACCGGAAAGTCCAGCCGCCGAAGGCCTCGCGCCAGACAACCCAGCACCAGAACGCCCCGTACCAGAAAGAGCCGTCGCACATGACCTCCAGCGCCGATGCCACCGACGCCCCCTCCCACTCCTCGCGTTCCCCGCGCTCCGGCTTTCGTGATGTGCGGGCCGAGTTGGAGAGCCTGACCACCGAGGCCTTTCGGCCCGAGTTGTCCGAGATCGATCAGTTGCCCACGCTCGACATCGCGAAGCTCATGAACGGGGAGGACGCGACCGTGCCGGGCGCGGTCGCCGCGCAGTTGCCGAGTATCGCGGCGGCGATCGACGCCATCGCGGAGCGGATGGGGCGGGGCGGGCGGCTCGTCTACGCGGGCGCCGGTACCGCCGGGCGGCTCGGGGTGCTGGACGCGTCCGAGTGCCCGCCCACCTTCAACACCGACCCGTCCGAGGTCGTCGGCCTGGTCGCGGGCGGTCCGGCGGCGATGACGACGTCGATCGAGGGCGCGGAGGACTCGGCGGAGCTGGCCGTGGAGGACCTCTCCGCCCTGGACCTCACGGCGGACGACGTGGTCGTGGGCGTCTCCGCCTCGGGCCGCACGCCGTACGCGATCGGTGCCGTGGAGCACGCGCGGGCGCTCGGTGCCCTCACGGTCGGTCTGTCCTGCAACGCGGACAGCGCCCTTGCGGCGGCCGCCGACCACGGCATCGAGGTGGTCGTGGGCCCCGAGCTGCTGACCGGTTCCACCCGCCTGAAGGCCGGTACGGCACAGAAGCTCGTCCTCAACATGCTCTCGACGATCACGATGATCCGCCTGGGCAAGACGTACGGGAACCTGATGGTCGACGTACGCGCCTCGAACGAGAAGCTGCGCGCCCGCTCCCGCCGTATCGTCTCGCTCGCCACCGGCGCCTCCGACGAGGAGATCGAGGCGGCCCTCGCCGCAACTGACGGCGAGGTCAAGAACGCCATCCTCACCATCCTGGGCAACGTGGACGGCCCGACGGCGACCCGCCTCCTGGAGGAATCCGACGGCCACCTGAGAGCGGCCCTGGCAGCGGCACCTCGCCTCTGAGTCTTTTGGCTCTCCCCGGACTGTCAGTGGGACATGCGAGGGTGGAGGAGCCAAAAGGAAGGGACGCCAAACCGTGAACCACGCGCAACTGACCGCTCTGGGTCGCGCCCTGCGCGTACTCGGCGAGCACGGGGACGCCCTGTCCTCCGACACGCAGGACGCGAAACTGCACGAGGTGAAGGCCGACCTGAAGCGGGCCCTCGACCTGCTGGAGGAGACTGTCACGACGACGGCCCCGACCACGCGCTGCGCGGAGCACCCCACGGGCCCGGTCGACCAGGACGCCCCGGACCTGTGCCTGCTCTGCGAGACCCGGCGCCGCCTGGCCCGCCGTTCGAAGGTCAACGACTCGTTCCCGCAGGGCCGTCCGACCGCCCCGGACGAGATCGTGGAGCGCACGAAGTCGCGTTACGGCGTACGGGGCGACCGGCCCCAGCCCCAGCAGCGCTGGCTCCCCGAGCTGTGGACCGGCCAGACCTGGCAGCTCTGCGGCACCCCCCGCCGCGACAAACAGGAGGCGGAGCTCTACCTCGCCGCCCAGCGCCGGGGCCCCCGCCCGAGCATGGCCTACCGGCTGGTCCACGAGTTCACCGATTATGAAGTGCTGCGCATCTGGGGCACCCCGGTGAAGATCGACATCGAGCCGATGGGGAACATCTAGCCGGTCGGTAGGCCATGCTCGGGGCGAGGAGCACCACGGGCACCCGGACATCGTTTCAATCGATACCGTATCGATTGAATTGACAGCGGTAGCATGCCCCCATGACCGCCGACGCTCCCCACCCCGCCACCGCCGCCTCGCGTGCGACCGATCGCCCCGGCGACACCTCGCCCTTCGCTCTCGGGCTGCTGCTGCGGCAGGCGCACTGGCGGGCGGCCGCGGTGATGTCGGAGGCGCTTCGGCCGCTCGGTATCGAGTTGCGGCACTTCGCCGTACTGATCGTGCTCGTCGACCGCGGACCCACCGTGCAGCGGGACCTGGGGGCGGCGACGGGGACGGACAAGGCGGGGATCATGCGGGTCGTCGACGACCTGGAGCGCAAGGGTCTCGCCGTGCGCAAGTCCGTTCCGGGGGACCGGCGGGTGCGGGCGGTGGAGATCACGCCTCAGGGCGTCGAGCTCTTCGACGCGGCCCACGAGGGGGCGGCGCCACTGGCCGAGAGCCTGGTCACCGACCTGGCGCCCGGCGAGCGCGAACTGCTGACGGACCTGCTGACCCGGTTCGCGTACCCCGCGGACGGCGAGGCCTAGGCGCACCCACGCCGGCCCTCCGCGGACCGACCACGACCCGAACACGGAGTTGGTCGTAGCCCCGCCGACCAGCCCTTAGGCCGGTCACGGCAGCCGCCCCTCCCAGTTGAGCCGCCGCACCCGCGCCCGCAGCACCTCCCCCACCGGAGCCTCGCCCACCGCCTCCGGCGGACAGTCCCACTCCCGCCCACCGCCCACGGGCCGCAGCTGTACGTATCCGCCCTCGCGCCCCATGACCTGCCCGACCCGCCCGTCGCGCAGGTCGACCGCGTACTCCCGGCTCACGCGTCCCCACCCGGCGCCCCGCGAAGCGCGTCGGCCAGCCGAACCGCCGTCCGTACGTTGCAGCGCCCCAGCTCCACCAGTGCGTACGGTTCGCCGGTGGCCGCCGTCACCGGGTCGACGCCCAGCGACGGCAGCGCGACGCCCGCCCCTTCCAGGGCCGCCCGAAGGCACGCCACCGCCTCCTCCGACGACCGCACCCGCTCACTCGACGTCATCTCCATCGCGCCCTGCCTCCACTCTGAGTGTTCACGTTCACCACACAGCGTGGCCATCACGGCTCTAACCTGGCCAGAGACAGCGCCCCAACAACCCCACCTGTGGGACAGGGAGTTGCGCATGGCAGGCCCGAAGGATCTTGACCCGTCCTCGTCACCTCGTGCGCTGCTGGGCGCCGAACTCCGCCACGCCCGCGAGGCGACCGGCCTCAGCCAGGAGGAACTGGGCCAGTCCCTGTTCGTCAGCGGTTCGTTCATCGGCCAGTTGGAGGCGGGCACGCGCCGCGTCCAACCGGACATGGCATCGAAGCTCGACGACATACTCGGCACGAACGGCTTCTTCGAGCGCAACTGCAAGGCGGTGAACCGGTCCAAGTACCCGGACCACTTCGCGGAGGCGGCGGAGGCGGAGGCGATTGCGGGGGCGATCAGGGAGTACGCGCCCCTACTGATCCCAGGGCTCCTCCAGACGGAGGCGTATGCAAGGGCGGTGTTCCGTGCGTACCGGCCGACCGCCAAGGAAGACGTGATCGACGGTCTGGTGGCGGCCCGGCTGGAACGCGCCCGTTTGCTCGACGATCCAACAGACCCGCTGTTGTGGGCAGTTCTGGACGAGGCGGTATTGCGCCGCAAGGTGGGCAGCGCGGCGGTGATGGCGGAGGTGCTGCACCGCGTGGCGGCGCTGATCCGCGAGCACCGCATCATCGTGCAGGTACTGCCGTTCGGGGCAGGCGCGCATGCGTCCATGACCGGCGCCTTCAAGCTCATGGACTTCGAGGACGCACCCACGCTCGCCTTCGTCGAAGGACCAAGTACGGGGCACCTGGAGGACGATCCAGCAACGGTCGCCCGTCACCAACTCACCCACGACCTACTCAAGGGCACAGCACTATCGCCGCAAGAATCCCTGGCCCTGATCGAATCGGTGGCGCAGGATTACGAACATGGAGAAGAGCACCCCTGAGTACGACCTGAGCACTGCCACCTGGCACAAGTCGTCGTACAGCGGCGGCGAGGGCGGCGACTGTCTGGAAGTCGCCCGCTGGCGCAAGTCGACTTACAGCGGCGGCAGCGGCGGCGACTGCCTGGAGGTCGCCGACGGCAACCCCACCCTCATCCCCGTCCGTGACTCCAAGAACGCCAACGGCCCGGCGCTCGCGTTCCGGGCCGAGGCGTGGACGGCCTTCGTCGAAAATCTCAAGCACGACTAACCCGCACCCACACTCAGCTCACAAGACGACCCGGAGCCAATCCCTCGGCTCCGGGTCGTTTTCTTTCAACTCTCGCACTATAAGGGTCAGTTGCCTCGCAATTACCGTTGACCACAATCAGTTCCGCTCATAACATCACGCATACGTGGCCTGCCGAGACACGGGGGAAGACTCGGCCCTGCATTCGTGCGGAACCGGAATCCGCATATGCCACTTCTCCCAACGGTCTCCGTTTCCGGGGGACATGGACTGATCACCCATGCCCCGGCTGCGAATCCACGACCATGCGCGGGCAACTCACCACTGCCCGCGAAAACAAGTACGGGGAAACTCTTTGACACACAAATACGCACGGACCACAGCGAGATGGGTCGCCTGCACCACCCTGACCACGGCCCTGACCACGGCTCTTGCCGTCACCGGGACGACGGCCGCCCACGCCGACTACTACGACGGCGGCATGCCGAGCCGGAGCTTCAACGTCAAGGCCGTCGGCATCAATGACACCTGGGTCGGATTCCTCGACACCGGACGCAGCAACTGGAACAACGCGGGCGCTGGAGCAAGCATCGGTCGCAACTCAAGCGCCAGGGCCGAATTCACGGCGGGCCGGTATTCACAGAGCTGGTACGGACTTTACGGGGTCTTCGAATTTAGTGGGGGTGTGACGGTGACGGCCTGACGGTTGGTCACCGTCTGTGATGGGCCTGCAGTGT
>NZ_JAPWHT010000182.1:0-19037 GCF_027270795.1 Streptomyces sp. ActVer | reverse complement strand
GCCCGCCATGCGCCTGTTGGCCCGCGGGCACCGGGTGCGACAGTGGTTCGTCGTGGGCAACGACTATGTGTGGCCCCGCCGTACGGCCAGGGCGGCGCACCGCTACGCGCGCGAGTCGGGCGGCGGTATCTGCGCGGAGGCGTACCTGCCGCTCGGCACGCACGACTTCGACGGGGTGCTGCGACGGATCGAGCGGTCGGAGGCGGATGGCGTGCTGATGCTGCTCGTGGGCAGCGACGCGGTCCGGTTCAACCGTGCGTTCGCCGCGTCCGGCCTCGACGAGCGGTGCCTTCGGCTCAGCACCCTGATGGACGAGAACATGCTGATGGCGAGCGGCCCCACGGCCACCGCCGGCCTCTACAGCACGGCGGGTTTCTTCGCTTCTCTCGCCAATCAGGACACCCTCGACTTCCACGGCCAGTACGCCGGACGGTACGGAGTCGAGGCACCGGTCCTCGGCAGCCTCGGCGAATCGTGTTACGAGGGCGTCCTGTTGCTGACCGCGCTCATCGACCGGGCCAGGACCCTCGACGTCTCCGCGATCGGCGCGGCGGCGGACACCGTCTCGTACGAGGGGCCGCGCGGACTGCTCCATCTGCGCGGCAGTCATGTGCGCCAACGCATCTACCTGGCCCGGGCGGACGGCGTGGACTTCGACGTCGTGGCCCAGCTGGATCTTCACGAAACCCGGCCTTGACATGTCCGCGCATCCGCGAAGATACTTCCCGCAGGAAGTAATTAGAATGCCTCGGGCGAACTGTGAATTCATGCGAAGAATTCCGCCCCGGGCATTTTTTGTTTCCCGGTGAGAGCCGGAAGATACCGCCGGGAAAGTACCGCGAAACACCTTGGAAACAGGGTGACTTGAGGCTATGGACCGCACTTCAGGAGGAGGTTGTCCTCCCAGCCCGAGGGGGTTCTTTTGTCCAGCGGTTCCAGCGGTTCCAGTCGTTTCAAGGGATTCAAGGGGTCCGGTCCTTCCCGACGCCGGGTGATGGCGGGCGCCGCCGCGCTCACCGCCGTCGTCGTGCTCTCCGCGTGCGGCGCCAAGACCGACTCGGCGGGCGGCTCGTCCGACGCGGCCGCCAAGGCCGACACGAGCGGCGACACGGTCAAGGTGGGCCTGCTCAACTCGCTCTCCGGCACCATGGCGATCAGCGAGGTGACCGTACGCGACTCACTGAAGCTGGCGATCGACGAGATCAACGCCTCGGGCGGAGTGCTCGGCAAGAAGGTCAAGCCGATCAGCGAGGACGGCGCCTCCGACTGGCCGACGTTCGCCGAGAAGGCGAACAAGCTCATCAAGGAGGACCGGGTCACGGCCACCTTCGGCTGCTGGACCTCCGCGAGCCGCAAGGCCGTGAAGCCCGTCTTCGAGAAGAACAAGTCCCTGCTGTTCTATCCCGTGCAGTACGAGGGACTTGAGGAGTCCCCGTACATCTTCTACACGGGCGCCACCACCAACCAGCAGATCGTCCCGGCGCTCGACTACCTCAAGAGCCAGGGCAAGAAGAGCATTTACCTCGTCGGCAGCGACTATGTCTTCCCGCGCACCGCCAACAAGATCATCAAGGCGTACGCGAAGGCCAATGGCATGAAGGTGCTCGGCGAGGACTACGCGCCCCTGGGTTCCACCGAGTTCAGCACCATCGCCAACAAGGTGAAGGCGTCGAAGGCCGACGCGGTCTTCAACACCCTCAACGGCGACTCGAACGTGGCCTTCTTCAAGGAGTACAAGTCGGCCGGCCTGACCGCCAAGAGCATGCCGGTGGTCTCGGTGTCGATCGCCGAGGAAGAGGTCAAGTCGATCGGATCGCAGTATCTGGCGGGCCAGTTGACGGCCTGGAACTACTACCAGACGACCGCGGGCGAGGCGAACACCAAGTTCGTGAAGGCGTACAAGGCCAAGTACGGCCAGGACAAGCCGACCAGTGACCCGATGGAGGCCGCGTACACCTCGGTCTACCTGTGGAAGGCGATGGTCGAGAAGGCCAAGTCCTTCGACCCGGAGAAGGTGAAGGCGGCCTCCGACGGCATCACCTTCGACGCTCCCGAGGGCGAGGTCACCGTGGACGGTGCGAGCCAGCACATCTACAAGACCGCCCGGATCGGGAAGATCGGCACCGACGGGCTGATCGAGCAGGTGTGGGACTCCGGCAAGGCGATCAAGCCGGACCCGTACCTGAAGGGCTACTCCTGGGCCTCCGGCCTCTCCTGACCGACCGTCACGCGGGGGCCGGCCTTCTGAAGAGAGGGCCGGCCCCGCGTCCCGCCTCCCCGGAGCCGCCGTATGACCGTGATCCTCGGTCAGACCTTCACCGGCATCAGCATCGGTGCCGTCCTGCTGCTCATCGCGCTCGGTCTCTCGCTCACCTTCGGCCAGATGAACGTCATCAACATGGCCCACGGCGAGTTCATCATGGCCGGCGCCTACACCACGTACGTCCTCCAGAAGTCCATCTCCAGCGCGGGCCTCTCGCTGCTCGTCGCGCTGCCGGTGGCCTTTCTGGTCGCCGGTGCGCTCGGCGCGCTCCTTGAGTGGGTGCTCATCCGCCGTCTGTATCTGCGGCCGCTCGACACGCTGCTCGTCACCTGGGGTGTCTCGCTGATGCTCCAGCAGGCGGCCCGGGACATCTTCGGCGCGCCGAACGTGCAGACCCGCGCGCCCGATCTGCTCACCGGGAACATCACCGTCATCGGCGGCGACGATCCGCTGACCTTCGCCAACAGCCGTCTGTTCATTCTGGGGTTGGCGATCTCGGCCGTGGTCGCGCTGTCGCTGACGCTGCGGCTGACCCCGCTCGGGCGCCGGATCCGCGGGGTCGTGCAGAACCGGGATCTCGCCGAGGTGTCCGGCATCTCCACCTCGCGGGTGGACCGGACCGCGTTCTTCATCGGGTCCGGGCTCGCGGGTGTCGCGGGCGTCGCGCTGACGCTGGTCGGACCGATCGGTCCGACGATGGGCACCAACATCATCATCGACGCGTTCCTGGTGATCGTGGTCGGCGGCATCGGACAGCTCAAGGGAACGGTCATCGTCGCCTTCGTCCTCGGCGTCCTGCAGTCCGTCCTCGAATACTCCACCACCGTCAGCGTCGCGAAGGTGCTCGTCCTCGTGGCCATCGTCGCGTTCCTCCAGTGGCGGCCCCAGGGGCTGTACACGCTGCGCACGAGGAGTCTCGTATGACCCTGCTGCCCTTGCTCAAAGGCCGGTCGGCGCGCGCCTGGGCCGGATTCGCCGCGGCCGCGCTCGCCCTGTTCGCCGTCGCCCCGCTGGCACTCTCCGACTTCCGGCTCGGGCTGCTCGCCAAGTACCTGTGCACCGCGATGGTCGCCGTCGGCATCTGTCTGGCCTGGGGCCGCGGCGGACTGCTCACGCTCGGGCAGGGTGTGTTCTTCGGGCTCGGCGGCTACGCCATGGCGATGCATCTGAAGATCGCCGACGCGGGTCCGGGCAACCTTCCCGACTTCATGCAGCTGTACGGCACCGCCACCGAACTCCCGTGGTGGTGGCGGCCGTTCGAGAACCCGCTCTTCGCGCTCGCCGCGACCGTGCTGCTGCCGATGGCCGTCGCCGCGATCCTCGGTTCGTTCATCTTCCGCCGCCGCGTGAAGGGCGCGTACTTCGCGATCCTCAGCCAGGCGCTCGCCGCGGCCTTCGCCATCTGGCTGATCGGCCAGCAGGCCACGACCGGCGGCACCAACGGACTCACCGACATCCAGGGCTTCTTCGGCTACGACCTCAACGACCCGGTCAACCAGCGGATGGTGTACTTCATCATCGCCGCCGCGCTGTTGCTGCTGATCGCCCTCGCCCGGCAGCTGATCCACAGCCGCTACGGCGAACTCCTCGTCGCCGTACGGGACTCGGAGGAGCGGGTGCGCTTCCTCGGGTACAACCCGGCGAACGTGAAGCTCGTCGCGTACGTCGTGGCGGCCGGCATGGCCGGGCTCGCGGGCGCGCTGTTCGTGCCCGCGGTCGGCATCATCTCCCCCGCGATGATCGGCATCGTGCCGTCGATCGAGTTCGTCATCGGTGCCGCGGTCGGCGGCCGGGCGAGCCTGGTCGGCGCGGTGCTCGGCGCCGTCGGGGTGGCCTGGGCGAAGACGGCACTGTCGGAGGAGTTCCCGGCCGCCTGGACCTACTTCCAGGGGCTGCTGTTCATCGTGGCCCTGGCGTTCCTGCCGGGTGGTCTCGCCTCGCTGGTGGGGATCGTACGACGGCGCAGGTCCTCGCGCGCGACCGGCGACGGGACCGGGGAAAAGACGCCCGCCCTTCCTCTTGGAGAAGCAGCATGAGTGCTCTTGGAGACGCAGCATGAGTGAACTCTCGGGCCTTGAGATACGCCGACTGCGGGTGTCCTTCGACGGGTTCACCGCGGTCGACGGTGTGGACCTCGACGTGCGGCCGGGCGATCTGCGCTTCCTGATCGGGCCGAACGGCGCGGGCAAGACCACGCTCGTCGACGCCGTCACGGGCCTCGTGAAGGCCGAGGGCTCCGTGCTCTTCGGCGGCACGGAGCTGCTGGGGCGGAGCGTGCACACCATCGCCCGGTCGGGGATCGGCCGCACGTTCCAAACAGCCACCGTCTTCGAGGAGTTGACGGTCCTTCAGAACCTGGACATCGCCGCCGGTGCCGGACGCGGCATGCTGACGATGCTGCGGCGCCGCAAGGGCGTGCCGGAGCCCGTCGCACATGCGCTGGAGACGGTCGGGCTCGCGGAGCTTGCCGACTCCCCCGCCGGGACGCTCGCCCACGGGCAGAAGCAGTGGCTGGAGATCGGCATGCTGCTCGTCCAGGACGTACGGCTGCTGCTGCTCGACGAGCCGGTCGCCGGGATGAGCCACGACGAACGGCAGGCCACGGGTGAGCTGTTGGAGCGCATCAGCGAGGAGCGGACGGTGGTCGTCATCGAGCACGACATGGACTTCATGCGGTCCTTCGCACGCAGCGTCAGTGTGCTGCACGCGGGCAAGGTGCTGAGCGAGGGGACGGTCGCCGAGGTGCAGGCCGATCCCAAGGTGCAGGAGGTGTATCTCGGGCACGCGGCCGTCGAGGGCGCGGAGTTGATCCTGCCTGAAGAGCCCGAGCCCGCAGGTGGCGCCGCCGCGCCGAGTGCGGCCGTACAGGAGGCGTGAGGCCGACATGAAGCTGGAGATCGACGACATCCGGGTCGGCTACCACCGCAGCCTGGTACTGCACGGAGTCTCCGTGGACGTGCCGGACGACGGCGTCGCCGCGGTGCTCGGGCACAACGGCGCGGGCAAGAGCACACTCCTGCGGGCGGCCGTGGGACTGCTCATCCCTTCGAGCGGCGCGATCCGTCTCGACGGCGAGGACATCAGCCGTCGCAAGCCCCACGAACGCGTGGCGCGCGGCATGGCGTACGTGCCGCAGGGCCAGCAGACCTTCCCCCATCTCACGACGGCGGAGAACCTCCAACTGGTCGCGGACGGCCGCAAGCACGGCCGGGCGGCGATCGACGAGGCGCTCGACCTGTTTCCCGCGCTGAGGACTCTGTCGGGGCGGCGGGCGGGACTGCTCTCCGGCGGCCAGCGGCAGCAACTGGCCATCGCGCGGGCTCTGGTGACGGAGCCTCGGATTCTCCTGCTCGACGAGCCGACCGAGGGCATCCAGCCCTCGGTCGTCGCCGAGATCGAGGAGACGATCCTCGCGCTGGCCGCCCGCGGCGGACTCTCGGTGCTCCTCGTCGAGCAGCACGTCGGCTTCGCGATGCGGGCGGCGCAGCGGTACTACGTCCTGGAGGCCGGCCGGGTCACGTCGTCCGGCGAGGGCGGTCAGGAGGCGGAGCGGTCGGTGCGCGAGGCGCTGAGCGTGTAGCGGTTCGCTCCAGGATTCCTCCAAGCCTCCTCCAGGGCTGCTCCACGGTTCACTCCACCTGGAGTTCCGTCCTGCGGCGCTCCAGGTGGGCACGCTCGGCCGGGTTCTCGGTGAGTGCGATGGCCGCCTCGTACGCCGCTGCCGCTGCCGTCGGCCGCCCGGTGCGCCGCAGCAGGTCGGCTCGTACGGCGTGGAAGGCGTGGTAGCCGTCGAGGTCGAGGGCGTCGACGAGGGCGAGGGCCGTGCGCGGGCCCTCGGTCTCGGCGACCGCCACCGCGCGGTTGAGGGCCACGACCGGGCTCGGGGCGAGGGCCATGAGCTGGTCGTACAGCTGGAGGATCTGACCCCAGTCGGTGACGGCCGCGGTGGGCGCGTCGCAGTGGACGGCGTTGATCGCGGCCTGGATCTGGTAGGGGCCGGGCTGGTTGCGGCGCAGACAGCGGCGCACGAGGGACTGGCCCTCGGCGATCAGGCCACGGTCCCAGAGGCGGCGGTCCTGGTCGGTGAGGAGGACCAGGTCTCCGTCGGGGGTCTCCCGGGCGGGACGGCGTGCCTCGATAAGGAGCATCAGCGCGAGCAGCCCGAGGACCTCCGGCTCGTCCGGCATCAGCTCGGCGAGGACACGGCCGAGCCGTACGGCCTCCGCGCACAGGTCCTCCCGGCCCCCGTATCCCTCGTTGAAGATGAGGTAGACGACGGCCAGCACACCCCTGCCCCGTTCCGGGAGGTCGGCGTCTCGCGGGACGCGGTACGGGATACGGGCGTCGCGGATCTTGGCCTTGGCCCTGCCCAGGCGCTGGGCCATGGTGGGCTCGGGCACGAGAAAGGCGCGCGCGATCTGTGGCGTGGTGAGCCCGCCGAGGAGTCGCAGGGTGAGGGCGACCTGGGCCCGGGTGGCGAGCGCGGGGTGGCAACAGGTGAAGACCAGGCGGAGCCGGTCGTCGCGCACGGGGCCCTCCTCGGGCGGTGCGTCGGAGGCGTACAGCTGGGCCGCCTCGGCGTGCCGGGCTTCACGCGTGGACTCGCGGCGCAGCCGGTCGACGGCCCGGTTCCGGGCGGTGGTGATGATCCACCCGGCCGGGCTCGGCGGGATCCCCGTCTCCGGCCACTTCCGCACCGCCGTGGCGAACGCGTCCTGGACCGCTTCCCCGGCGAGGTCGATGTCGCCGAGGAAGCGGACGAGGACGGCGACCGCACGGCCGTACTCCGCGCGGAAGACGGCCTCGATGCCGGCCGTCGAGGTCATCGGTCCTCAGTCCTCACTCCCCCGCCCTCAGCCCTCGGCCTCGCCCATGAAGGGCCGCACCTCGATGGGGAGCGTGGTCGCGACAGTCGCCTTGCGGCCCCATTCGAGCGCCGCGTCGAGGTCGGGTGCCTTGATGAGACAGATCCCGCCGAGGTACTCCTTGCTCTCGGTGTACGGGCCGTCGGTGATCAGTACGTCCCCCTTGTCGGCCCGCAGCACGGTGGCCGTCTCGGGCCCGTGCAGTCCCCCGGCGAACACCCAGGCCCCGGCCTCCTTCAGCTCGGCGTGGAAGACCTCGAGGTTGTGCATGATCCCTTTCAGGACCTCGGGCTCGGGCGGCTCCCCCACCGGCTGCATCACGCTCAACAGGTAGTGCTTCATGACGTGTCCTCCTTGGTGGTCTCTCACTGACTACACGAAGGGGGAACCGCCGGATCGACACACGCCACGACATCCACGGGAGATTTTTTCGGTCACCGCCCCGGGGCACCCGCCGGCGCATAGTAGTGGGCGCGAACGCGCCGCAGCCAGGCCTCGACGGGCGCCTCGTCGGGCTGTTCCGGCAGGGCGCTGCGGGTCTCGTCGAAGGCCGCCTCGTAGTGCTTGAGCAGGGGCAGCGCGGCCATGGCGTCGGCTGCCACCTGTTCGCCGAAGCGGTGGTACTCCTCCGGGTTCTCGACGCGGATGCTCAGGCGCCCGGTGGCGTACAGCTCGAAGCCCTGGTGGCACAGGCGTCTCAGATGTCGGGCATGCTTGGCCGTGCGCTTGCGGGTGTCCGCGGAGAGGGAGCTGTCGCCGCGGTCGTAGAGGCGCTTGAACTGCTGGGTGGCGTAGCCGAGATAAGCATCGCGGACGCGCTTCGCGGACAGCAACGTGGTGCGGATGCCGATGAGTTCGTCACCCAGCGGGGTGCGGATCTCGTACAACTCGTCGGGCAGCCAGACGAGTTCCATGACGGTCGGATTGCCACTCAGGGCGAGCCGACACCACTTCCGGGCCTCGTGGAGGCAGACATCAGGCTGGGTACTCGTGTAGGTCTCAGGCTGTGGCTTGAGCCCATGTAGGTCCGCTGTGGGCACGGCAAAGAGTCCGAGTCGGTCGACGTCCGAGTCTGGGCGAGCCAGGCCATATGCGGTGCTGCCCACGATGCCGGACAGCAGGGTGGCGCCGCGAGGGAGCTTCACGAGATGATCTCCAATGCGGTGCGGGCCTTGCCTGACAGCGGAAGGTCTGTATCTGCGTACATCCACGCAAAAAGGTCCCGAGCCTTGCGGGCCTTGAGGGCGAACGCGACCGTCCGCGCTCCCACCTGCTGCACATGACCGCCGGTGATGGGTAGGACGGACCGCATGCCCTCGATGAACTCCGGGGTGCCGATCACCTTGAAGCGCCCACCCTCCGTTGCCGAGACATGGCCGTCGCCGTCGACGTACCCCCGCACGAACGGCCGCGCCATATGCGCCGGGGGTGTCGGCCACTGGAGAGTCAGCGACTTGCGCGGGGTGATCTTCCAGACGTTGGCGAGGTCGGTGACGTGCTGGGCGGAGCTGACGTGTAGCCGATGGCTCGGCTGGCTGCCGGTCCGCTGAACGCCGATGCTGCGTCGATGGCCGATCAGGCTGGCAGACGCCTTCACCAGGTGTGCCCCGACGTCGCCGGACAGCGAGAGCTGCCAGATCCGATGACCCTGCACACAACCATCAGCCGCAAGGAGGCCAGCCAGCCACGCGGTGGGCGCAACGTCGCCAGCAAAGAACTCGTGGTCGAAGTCGCTGCGGTCCGGGCGCGGCTTCCAGCCGTTGGCGCGGCGGTTGGCCTCTCGGTGGCAGGTCCGGCAGGCCCGCCATCCTTGCTTGGTGATCCGCGTGTTCTCCTGGGTCCAGGCGTGCCCGAACTTGCAGGCGTCGCGGAGTCTCCTGGTCACCTCTGCCCCCATTCATTGCTCTCGGCCTGCTCCTCGGGGGCTGCGGGCACAAGCGCGGCGAAGCCTCGACAGGGGCTGCGGAATATGGCCAACATGCCGAGGCGGTCCACGTCCGAGCCCGCGTGGGCCAGGCCGTAGGCGGTGGAGCCGACGATGCCGGACAGCAGGATGTTGTTCTTGGCGGTCACAGCCGTCGCCCCTCTCCCCTGCCGCCTCGCTGCCTTGTGCGAGCCGGGCGGCTTACACAAGGTCATCACCCGGGGGGCGGCTGCGTACAGCGATTTTCCGGGTACGAGATGGCGGCGTCCCGGGGGCGCGGCGCGGCAGCATTCCGGGGCGCCGGGTGACGGCTGCGCCCCCGATCCTCAGCCGGCGAACGGCACCTGCGCCGCGGGGGCCGGACGCTCGGCGAACGGGTGCCGCCACAGGCCCTGCGCGGCGAGCCGGGGCAGGACGCCCTCGCCGAACCAGTACGCCTCCTCCAGGTGCGGGTAGCCGGAGAGGACGAACTCCTCGATGCCGATGGCCTGGTACTCCTTGATCCGTTCGGCGACCTCGTCGTGACTGCCGACCAGTGCGGTGCCCGCGCCGCCGCGCACGAGACCGATGCCGGCCCAGAGGTTGGGGTGGATCTCCAGGCCGTCGCGGTTGCCGCCGCCGTGCAGGGCGAGCATGCGCTGCTGGCCCTCGGACTCGCTGCGGGCGAGACCGGCCTGTACGGACTTCACGGTCTCCGGGTCGAAACCGGCCAGCAGCCGGTCGGCCTCGGCCCAGGCCTGCTCGGAGGTGTCCCGGGTGATGACGTGCAGCCGGATGCCGAACCGGACGCTGCGGCCCTCCTTCTCAGCCAGCGCGCGGACCCATGCGATCTTCTCGGCGACCTGCGCGGGCGGTTCGCCCCACGTGAGGTACACGTCCACGTGCTTGGCCGCGACCTCGCCCGCGATGGGCGAGGATCCGCCGAAGTAGACCTCGGGGACCGGGTCGGGGACGCGGGCGAGCTTGGCGTCCTCGACCTGGAGGAACTCGCCGGACAGGTCGACGGTCTTGCCCTCCCACAGGTCCCGGACGATCTGCAGGAACTCGCCGGTACGGCGGTAGCGGGCGTCCTTGTCGAGGAAGTCGCCGTAGGCGCGCTGCTCGTGGCTCTCGCCGCCGGTGACGACGTTGAGGAGGAGCCGCCCGCCGGACTGGCGCTGGAAGGTGGACGCCATCTGCGCGGCGAGCGTCGGGGAGACGAAGCCCGGCCGGAAGGCGACCAGAAACTTCAGCCGCTCGGTGTTCTGGCTGACCATCGCGGTGGTCAGCCAGGCGTCCTCGCACCAGGCGCCGGTGGGCGTGAGCGCGCCGACGAAGCCCAGGTCCTCGGCGGCGCGGGCGATCTGGCTGAGGTAGGCGACCGTCGGCGGCCGGTCCCGGCCGGACACCGTGGCCGGGGTGCCGTGGCCGCCGCCGACGACATGACGGCTGTCGCCGTTGGTGGGCAGGAACCAGTGGAAGGTGAGGGACACGGGTCCGTTCTCCGATCGGGGGGAGCTGATGGGGGTTCGGTCTCAGAGCAGTCCGTGCCGTGGAGGCAGCGTGCCGTTCAGTACGTACCGGCCGATGTGCTGGATCTTCCAGCGGGCCGGGTCGTGCAGTGTGTGGGTGCGGGCGTCGCGCCAATGCCGGTGCAGATTGAGGGAGTTGAGGGCGGACCGGGTGCCTGACACCTCGAAGAGCGCGCCCGACACCTCGACGGCGGTGCTCGCGGCGTGCGCCTTCGCGGCGGCCACGGCGATGGACGCCTCGGCCGCCGACGCCTCCGTGAGGTCGACGCGGGCCGTGTCGACCGCGCGGGCCGCCGCGCCGAGCAGCGCCCTGGTTGCCCGCACCTGAATGGCCAGCTCCCCGAAGCGCTGGATGAGCAGCGGATCCCCGGCGGCGGTCTCGACACCGCTCTCGAACCACGGGCGGCTCTTCGTGCGGACGAACTCCGCGGCCTCGGCGAGTGCGCCCGCCGCGATCCCGGCGTCGATGGCGGCATGCAGCAACTGGGCCACCGCGCCGTGGAGTTGGGGGCCCTGGAAGGTGAGGTGGTGCGGGAGAACCCGGTCGGCGGGCACGGGTACGGCGTCGAGCCTGACGGTACCGCTGGCGGTGGTGCGCTGGCCCATGCCGTCCCAGTCGTCGACGACCGTGAGGCCTTCGGCATGCCGGGGCACGTACGCGACGTGCAGGTTGTCGTCCCCGGCGCGGGCGAGCACCGGAATCCAGTCGGCGAAGAGGGCACCCGTGGAGTAGTGCTTGACGCCGGTGAGGACGTACGAACCGTCCGGGGCCGGCTCCAGTCGGGTGCGGATGTCCTGGACGTGCTTCGTCCCGGCCTCCGACTGGGCGTTGCCGAAGCGACGCCCGGCCAGCACCTCGTCGAAGAAGAACTTCCGCTGCTCCGGGGTTCCCTGACGGCGAATCACATTGACGTACACGAAATGGCTCTGCGGGATCTGGGCGAGGCTGGCGTCGGCCGAGGCGAGGAGCCGGAAGATCTCGGCGAGCGTCTCCTGCCGTACGTCGGCGCCACCGTGCTCGGCGGGCACGGTGACGGCGAGCAGGCCGGAGTCGGAGATCCGGTCCAGCTCCTCGCGGGGGAGCCTGCGTTCGGCGTCCCGCCGCGAGGCCCCGGCCCGGAACTCGTCGGCCAGCGCGGCGGCGACGGCCAGGGCCTCGGCATCATCGGCGATGAGCTTGGCGGCGCCCCGGACGGAGGCCTGCGCGGAGACCTGGGTGGAGGCCTGTGGGGACACGGTCAGCTCGCCGCGGCCAGGATCGGCGTACGGCCCAGGGCCTCGGAGAACTGGTCGAGCACCTGGGTCAGTGCCTCGGCGGCCGCGGGTGCCACCGTGAGTCCGCCGTCCTCGCCCACCGCGATGTCCTTATCGAGGGTGAACCAGCCCTGGACGATGTGCCGGGCGCCCATGGAGCTGAGCACCGGGCGCAGGGCGTAGTCGATGGCCAGCACATGCGCGGTGGTGCCCCCGGTGGCCAGGGGCAGCACGGTCTTGCCCGTGAGGGCGTACTGCGGGAGCAGGTCGAGCAGCGCCTTGAGGACCCCGGAGTAGGCGGCCTTGTAGACGGGGGTGCCGATGACGATGCCGTCGACGCGGGCGAAGAGCGCGGTGGCCTCGACGATCGCCGGATGCCTGAAGTCGGCGCCGAGCAGGGCCTCGGCGGGGATCGTACGGACGTCGAGCGGGATCACCTCGTGGCCCTGCGCGGTCAGCCGGTTGTCCAGGTGGCGCAGGAGTCGGTTGGTGCGGGAGGAGGCGGAGGGGCTGCCGGAGACGGACAGGACGGTGGCCATGGGTCCTCTTTCGGGACGGCGGATGCCTCCGCGCGGGAGGCGCCCGGGGGCGGGCTGTCAGGCGTGAACGGGTGTGGACTCGGGCTCGGTGTCCGGGAGTTGGGCTTCCAGCTCGCGTACGAGGGGCAGCACGCGGCGGCCGAAGTACTCGACCTCCTCGTGGTAGTGGAGGAAGCCGAGAAGCAGGAGGTCGACGCCGAGGCGCTTGTACGCGACGATCCGCTCGGCGATCTGCTCCGGGGTGCCGATCAGCCCCGTACGGAAGCCGTCGTTGTACTGGACGAGGTCCTCGAAGGAGGAGTCCTGCCACATGCCCCTGCCGTCCGCGGCAGACTGTCCGGCCTGCTTCACGGCGGCGCCGAATCCCTCGACGGCCTCGCGGTCGGCGTGGGCGACGATCTCACGGAGGGTCTCGCGGGCCTCCGCCTCGGTGTCGCGGGCGATCAGGAAGCCGTTGAGGCCGAACTTCGGTGCTGTACGGCCCACTTGGGCCGCCGATGCCCGTACGTCCGCGAGCTGTTCGACGACCCCGTCGAAGTCCTTGCCGTTGGAGAAGTACCAGTCGGAGACCCGGCCGGCCATCGCGCGGGCGGCGGTGGAGTTGCCGCCCTGGAAGATCTCGGGGTGCGGGCGCTCGACGGTGTTGAGGGGCTTGGGCTTGAGGGAGAAGTCTCGCAACCGGTAGAAGTCACCGGCGAGTTCGGTGTGGTCCTCGGTCCAGATCTGGCGCAGGGCCTGGATGAACTCCTCGGAGCGGCGGATGGGGGTCCCTCCCGGTTCGAGCGAAGCCGAGAAGTGGGGGAGCTCGTCGTGCTCCAGCCAGGGCTCGCCGAGGGCGGTGAACTCGCCCTTGAACCAGCCGGAGACGACGTTGACGGCGAAGCGGCCGTTCGACAAGTGGTCGGCGGTGGCGCCGAGTTTGGCGAGGACGCCCGGGTGCCAGAGGCCGGGGTGGACGGCGGCGATGACCTTCAGGCGCTCGGTGGCGAGCAGCAGGGCGAGGCTGAAGCTGGTCGACTCGTGCTGGAACTCGGCGCCGTAGCTGGCCATGTAGCGGACCTGGCTGAGGGCGTAGTCGAAGCCGTTGTTCTCGGCCAGGACGGCGAGTTCGCGGTTGTACTCGTAGCCCCAGTCGGTGCGCTGCTCGATCTTGCTGGTGACCAGGCCGCCGCTGACGTTGGGCACCCAGTAGGCGAAGCGGACGGGGTCTGCGGACGGGTTTTCGGCAGGCATGCGGAACTCCTGTTGCGGGGAATTCAGGCAGGCCGAATTCGGCGGGTGGCGGAGCATTGCCGAATTCGGGCGGCGGAAAGCGACTCACGGCTTTACGGCAGCCGTGGGCGGCGGAAGAAGAGGGGGTGAGAGGCGCAGCGGATCCGGTGGATCAGGCCGCGGAGCAACAGGCGGCGCTGGAGACACGCGCGAGGTCGACATGGCGTCGCCGCGTGAGGTCCAGTCGCATCATCATGTTCTCGATCGTGGCAGCCGTCGGTCCTGACCGTCAAGGAATACCCGATCGGTCTCGCATCGCGGACCGGCGAATTTCACGAAGGCGTGACAGGGCAGCCCTTGAACAGGGCGGTGCGCGCACCACATTCTGCTGGGGTGCGAATAGAGCAGCTCGAATACATCACGGCGGTCACCCGGCTCGGTTCGCTGCGCCGGGCCGCCGAGGAACTCCACCTGTCCCAGCCCGCGTTGAGCGAGACCGTGCGGAATCTGGAGCGGGAACTCGGGGTCGACCTCCTGGAGCGCAAGCGGTCCGGCGCGAAGATGAGCGCGGAGGGGCGGGAGCTGCTGCCGCACATCATCAATGTCCTCGACGCGGTGGACCGGCTGCGGGGCGCCGCGGGCGAGCAGCACCGCATCAGTCGCATGGTCCGCGTCGGCACGGTGAACGCCGCGACGGTGCCGTTGCTCATTCCGGCCGTACGGGAGTTCCGCGCCACGCATCCGGCGACGCAGGTGGAGGTCGTCGGCGCCCAGCAGTCGGAGATCCACCGGACCCTGCTGGAGGGCGGCTTCGACCTCGGGCTGGTGAATCACCTGGAGGGTGACGACGTGGCCGCCGACTTCGACTCCACGGAGCTGCTGCGCGGGCGGCCGGTGGTGTGCGTGCGGCCGGACAGTCCGCTCGCGTCGCTGTCGGTGGTGTCCGTGTCCGACCTGCTCGCCGAACCGCTCATCGCGATGCGCTCCGGCTATGTGATGCACCGCTACGTCCACCGGCTGCTGGGCGACCGTGAGCCGTCCTTCTCCTACTCCACCGACGGCGCGGAGATGGGCAAGCTGATGGTGGCGGAAGGGCTGGGGGCCACGGTACTGCCCGACTTCAGCGTGATCGACGATCCGCTGGAACGGCAGGGCTCAATCGTCTGCCGTCCGCTGGCCGACGACTCGACGCGGGTGCTGTTGATGCTGCAGCGGCGCAAGGCCGACTCGGTGCCGCGGGCCGCCCACGATCTGCACGAGGCCTTCGTGCACCGGGCGGTGGCACTCGGAGGAACGGTGACCGGCCGGGCGTGAGGCGGCACTGGCCGCACTCGCCCCGAGCCGGCGCCCGCCCGTGCGGAATCAGTCGCGGAATCAGTCCTCGTCGAGCGCCGGGACCACCACGAGGAAGGCGTCCGACTCCAGGTCCATCACGACCGCCGCGGGCTCACCCTCGGCACGACGCCGTGCCGCGTACTCCTCCGCGGGCCACGATCCACGCGGGGCTCCCGCGGGAAACCGCTCCAGCACCTTCGCGCCCATGACGGCAGCCACCTCCAGCATCCACCGACGACTCTGCTGCACGTCGTCTGCCCCCGGTCTGCGAAAACATGTGCCGACGTCCGCGACCCGAATGGCCGCAGTGGCCCGGTCGGCGCATCCGTCGGGGCGTTCACGAGGGAAGTGATCAGGAGGGGAACACCGAAACGGAAGGCTGAGAACTCATGAGCGGTGACGTCTCTGAAGACGGGCTGCGGTGCCTGGTGACGGGCGCGACGGGATACATCGGCGGCCGGCTCGTCCCGGAGCTCCTCGCCGCGGGCCACCGGGTGCGCTGCATGGCCCGCTCCCCCGGCGCCCTCCGCGACCATGAGTGGGCGGGCGACGTCGAGGTGGTGCGCGGGGACGTCACCGACCCCGAGTCCGTCGCCGGTGCGATGCGGGACATCGACGTCGCGTACTACCTGGTGCACGCGCTCGGCACGGGCAAGGGCTTCGAGGAGACCGACCGGAGGGCGGCCCGCACCTTCGGGGAGCGGGCCCGCGCGGCGGGCGTACGCCGGATCGTCTATCTGGGCGGGCTCACCCCCGCCGGGGTGCCGGAGAAGGAACTGTCGCCGCATCTGCGGTCCCGGGCCGAGGTCGGCCGCGTCCTGCTGGACTCCGGTGTGCCCACGACCGTGCTGCGCGCGGCGGTCATCATCGGTTCGGGTTCGGCCTCCTTCGAGATGCTGCGCTATCTCACCGAGCGGCTCCCGGTGATGGTCACTCCGAGCTGGGTCCGTACGCGGATCCAGCCCATCGCCGTACGGGACGTGCTGCGCACGCTGGTGGGCGCCGCGCGGATGCCGGACGACGTCAGCCGGGCCTTCGACATCGGCGGCCCGGAGATCCTCACGTACCGGGAGATGATGGTCAGATACGCCGCGGTCGCGGGCCTGCCCCGCCGGCTGATCGTGCCGGTGCCGGTGCTGACGCCCCGGCTCTCCAGTCACTGGGTCGGACTGGTCACGCCCGTACCGAACTCCATCGCGCGCCCGCTCACCGAGTCGCTGCGCCACGAGGTCGTCTGCCACGAGCACGACATCGCGAGCTTTGTGCCCGACCCGCCGGGCGGGCCGATCGGCTTCGAGGAGTCGGTACGACTGGCCCTGCGACGCGTCCGGGAGGCTCGGGTCACCACGCGCTGGTCGTCCGCCTCGGTACCGGGTGCCCCGAGTGACCCGCTGCCCACCGACCCCGACTGGGCGGGCGGCAGCCTCTACACGGACCGGCGCGAGCTGGCGGTCGACTCCCCGCCCGAGGCCCTGTGGCGGGTGATCGAGGGCATCGGCGGTGACAGCGGCTGGTACTCCCTCCCCCTCGCCTGGGCGGTGCGCGGTTGGCTGGACCGGCTGGTCGGCGCGGTGGGCCTGCGCCGCGGCCGGCGCGACGCGGCACGCCTGCGGGTTGGCGACTCCCTCGACTTCTGGCGCGTCGAGGAGATCGAACGAGGGCACTTGCTGCGGCTGCGCGCCGAGATGCGGCTGCCCGGCCTCGCGTGGCTGGAGATGTACGTCGACACGGACGAGGGCGGCGGCGTCCGTTACCGCCAGCGCGCCCTCTTCCATCCCCACGGGCTGCTCGGCCACGCCTACTGGTGGAGCGTGTCGCCGTTCCACGCGGTCGTGTTCGGCGGCATGGCCCGCAACATCGCCCGGACCGCGGCCAGGACGGAGCCCGCTCCGGCGCGGCTCGGCACACCTGGTGGCTGATGCCCGGTGCCCTACGTCCGAGGCCCCTTCTCGTCTCGCCCTCTCACCCCGGCCCGTCGTCCCTTCCCGTCCCCGCCCCAGACCCGTCCCGGAATTCCGGAGTCAAGCCATGAACGTCTCGGTCGTCCTGTTCACCTCCGACCTGCGCCTGCACGATCATCCGCCGCTCCGCGCGGCGCTCGACGGCTCCGACACGGTGGTGCCCCTGTTCGTCCGTGACCGGGCCGTCGACAAAGCCGGATTCGCCGCTCCGAACCGGCTGGCGTTCCTCGCCGACTGTCTGCGGGATCTCGACGCGGGACTGCGTGAGCGCGGCGGCCGCCTGGTGTTCCGGTCCGGCGATGTCGTCGACCAGGTGTGCAAGGTGGTCACGGAGACGGACGCCGACGATGCGCACATGGCGGCCGGTACGAGCGCCTACGCCCACCGGCGCGAGGAACGGCTGCGCGCCGCCCTGGAGTCGGAGGGGTGCCGGCTGCACGTCCACGACACGGTGATCACCGCGCTGGCACCGGGGGCCGTGACCCCGGCCGCCTCGGACCACTTCGCCGTCTTCACGCCGTACTTCCGGCACTGGGCCCGGCAGCAGCCGCGCAACGTGCTCGGCGCACCCCGCGCCGTGCCGGTGCAGGAGGGCATCGGTTCGGAGGCACTCCCCCGGCGCGGGGATCTGTCGGGCCTGTCCGAGGGGCTGGCCGCAGGCGGCGAGACGGAGGGCAGGAAGCAGCTGACGGCCTGGCTGCGGGGCGGGGTCGGCTCGTACGAGGATCGCCACGACGACCTGCCCGGGGACGCCACTTCGCGCCTCTCCCCGCACCTGCACTTCGGCACGTTGTCTCCCGTCGAGCTAGTCCACCGGGCGCGGAAGGCGGGCGGGCCGGGCGCCGAGGCGTTCGTACGGCAGCTCGCGTGGCGGGACTTCCATCATCAGGTGCTGGCCGCTCGGCCGGACGCCGCCACGGCGGACTACCGCACCCGGCGCGACCTGTGGCGGTCGGAGACGTCGGCCGCACAGGAGATCGATGCCTGGAAGGAGGGGCGGACCGGCTATCCCGTCGTCGACGCGGCCATGCGCCAACTGCGGCACGAGGGCTGGATGCACAACCGGGGACGCCTGCTGACCGCGAGCTTCCTCACGAAGACGCTGTACGTCGACTGGCGGGTCGGCGCCCGTCACTTCCTCGAACTGCTGGTGGACGGCGACATCGCGAACAACCAGCTCAACTGGCAGTGGGTGGCGGGAACCGGCACCGACACCCGGCCCAACCGGGTCCTCAATCCGGTCATCCAAGGCAAGCGATTCGACCCGGACGGCACGTACGTCAGGCGCTGGGTGCCCGAACTCGAAGAGCTCGCAGGGGCAGCCGTGCACGAGCCGTGGAAGCTCAAGGGACTCGACCGTGCCGCCTACGACTATCCCGGTCCGATCGTCGAACTCGCCGACGGGCTGGCCCGTTTCAAGCACGCTCGCGGGCGGGCCTGAGGGTCCGCCGGTCCAGCAGTCCACCGGCCCGTCAGTCCACCGGCCGCGGCGCGCTGTTCTCGTAACGGGCCGCGAGTACGGCCAGTGCGTCGTGCAGGCTGGGCGGCCGGAGCATGCCCTGAGCCGATCGCCCTGCCCATCCCGGGCCTCCCAGCACGAGCGTCGGATGTCTGCGTGCGCCCTTCACGCCCCAGTGCGTGGCGGCCACGTGGCGGGCCAGCGAAATGCTCGCCGTGGAGCGCGCCTGGGCCCACAGGACCACGGCGGAGGGCCCAAGGCGCCGTACCGCCGCGGTGAGCGCCTCCGCGGGCACGGCCGCGCCGAACATCCGGGTGGGCAGGCCGTGTTCGGCGAGTCCGGCGTTCAGCGCCTCCAGCGGCAGGGTGTGCTGCTCGCCGGGTACGCAGGCCAGGACCACCGGTCCCTCGGCGCTCTCCGGTGTGCCCGGTCGCGGGGACGGGGTGACACGCCGGAGCGTGGTGGAGATGTGCCAGGAGAGCAGGTGCTCGACCTCGACATACCGGTCGCCGGACGACTCCCATCTGCGGCCGACGGCGTGCAGTGTCGGAACCATCACGTCCTGCCAGGCGACCGTGAGGCCGTACCGCTCGACGGCCGAGGTCAACCGGCCGTCCACGGCCGGTGCGTCGAGCCGGACAGCGGCCCTGGCCAGGCCACGGCACTCCTTGCGGACGTCGCCGGGGAGCGGCGGGCCGGCCGTGGGTGGCCGGC
>NZ_JAPWHT010000181.1:0-19092 GCF_027270795.1 Streptomyces sp. ActVer | reverse complement strand
CTGCGGCCGTGGAAGTCGACGGCCACGTCGCGATCCGGGCCGAGCGCCTCACGGGCGGCAGCCACGCGGGCGAGCACCGCGGCGGTTTCGGCGGCGGTGGGGACCGGTGAGGTGGCCCCGGCGGCGTTCATCTTCACCGCGGTGAAGCCCGCTTCGACCTGGGCTGCTATCTGCTCGCTCAGCTCGGCGGGTTCGTCGCCGCCCACCCAGGCGTAGACCCGGACACTGTCGCGCACCGGACCGCCGAGCAGGGCGTGCACAGGGGCTCCGTACGCCTTCCCGGCTATGTCCCACAGGGCCTGGTCGAGGCCGGCGACGGCGCTGGAGAGGACCGGGCCGCCCCGGTAGAAGCCGCCCTTGGTGAGGACCTGCCAGTGGTCCTGGATGCGCAGCGGGTCCTGGCCGACGAGGTATTCGGCCAGGACGTCGACGGCGGCCCGGACGACTTCGGCGCGCCCCTCGACGACCGGTTCTCCCCAGCCGACCACGCCCTCGTCGGTCTCGACGCGGCAGAACAGCCAGCGGGGCGGGACCAGGAAGGTTTCGATTCGGGTGATCTTCACTGAGACCGGGAGCCTTCCGCTTCTTCGGAGTCGCCGACACGGTCCAGATCGCGGCCGGCCTGGTCGAGCAGGGCACGCATCGCGGCCTCGGCGGCCCCCGGGTCCCGGTCGCGTACGGCGTCCAGGACGGCGCGGTGGGCCGGGACCGGGTCCTCGCTGTGCGGGGAGCTGTGCACGATGCGGTCGCGGTGGGCCAGGCCCGACTCGATGACCATCTCCATACGTTCGAGGAGTTCGTTGTGGGTGGCGTTGAGCAGGGCGCGGTGGAAGGCGAGGTCGGCCTCGACGGCGTGGGCGGCGTCGTGGTCGTGCTCCCCCATCGCCGCCAGTGCGCCGTCCAGGGCGGCCAGGTCCTCGTCGGTGCGGCGCTCGGCGGCCAGGCGCACGGCGGCGGGTTCGATGATGGCGCGTACTTCGGCGAGGTTGTGCAGCAGCGCCCGGTCGGAGGCGTTGGTGCGGCCGCCCTCGAACTGCCAGCGCAGCACGTCGGCGTCGAGCAGGTTCCACTCGGCGCGGGTGCGCACGAAGGTGCCGCGCCGTTGGCGGGCGTCGACCATTCCCTTGGCGGCGAGCACCTTGAGCGACTCGCGCAGCGCGGTCAGGCTCACGTCCAGCTCGCTCTGCAGCGCCACCAGGTCCAGCGTGGCCCCCTCGGGGATCTCACCGCCCAGGATGCGGCGGGCGAGGAGTTCCACGGTCTGGCCGTGCACGCCGCGACGGGCATAGGGCGTCATGTCGTACAGCCTTTCTGCTGTTGAGGGAGCGTGGTCATGCGGAGGCATTGACGACGCCCCAGCCGCCGTCCACGACGAGACTCGTCCCGGTGATGTAGGAGGCTTCGTCGGCGCTGAGGAACGCGATGGCCGCGGCGACCTCCTCGGGGGAGCCGAAGCGGCGCGCCTGTCCCGGTCCGGGGCCCGTCACGAACTGACCGCCACCATCCGCAACCACGGTCGGTCCGTCGCCGCCATGGTCCGGCTGTCCCTGCTGAACGACAAGACCGGCCATCGCGTCCTGCCGACGCTCTACAGCGACAACTACCTGTGGCTGCTGCCCGGCGAGTCACAGACCGTCACCCTGTCCTGGCCCGCCCGCGCTCTGCCCTCGCACCGCCCGCTCCTGAAGGTGGAGGCGTACAACAGCCGCCCTGCGACAGCGCGCCCGTAGGTCCCTGTCCGACGCACCCCCGGCCAGGTCAGAGGGGCTTGAGCCGGGTGTGCAGGAGGCAGAACTCGTTGCCTTCCGGGTCGGCCAGGGTGTGCCAGTTCTCGGCGCCGGTCTGGCCGACGTCGGCGGGCCTGGCGCCGAGGGCGAGCAGCCGCTCCAACTCGGCGTCCTGGTCGCGGTCGGTGGCGTTGACATCGATGTGCAGTGGGAGCTTCCCCCTGCGCGGGTCGCTGCTGGGGCTCAGGACGAGGGTGGGCTGCGGGCCGCCGAAGCCGGCATCGGGCGGCCCGATCTCGATGCTTCCGTCGTCCTCCCGGTCGAGCTCTACGTAGCCGAGGACCTCGCACCAGAATGCGGCGAGCCGCTCGGGATCGGCACAGTCGAGAACCAGTTCACTGATGCGGCATGCCATGCCGGGGAGTGTACATAGACGGCCCGCGGGTCGGCCGCGGCGCGAGCAATCGCGAGATCACGGCAGGGACGTACGCGCTCAGTCGCGTGCCGGGGAAGCGAGCGCCTCCGCGCGCTGTGCGAGCCGCTTGAGGGCCACCTCGCCCCAGGTCAGGTTGTCCCGTTCGAGGGACAGGCCCCGCAGGCAGGTGAGATAGGGGCCGATGCGCTCGGCGGTGGTGAAGTACTCGTCCTCGGTACGTCCGGCCAACAGCCATTCCCGTACCCGCTCATAGCGCGCGATCTTGGTCGCGGCCAGTTCCATGCGCTGGGCGATGGCGGTTCGTACGGCCTCCATGTCACCGACGTCCACGCACTGCACCTTGACCAGCAACTCGTCCCGGATCGCGGTCGGTTTGGCGGGAGGTTCGGCGGTGTAGGCCCGTACGGCGGCAAGGCCTTCCTCGGTGAGCGAGAACAGCCGCTTGTTCGGACGGCGCTCCTGCTGAACGACGCGGGCGGCGACGAGGCCCTCGCCTTCCATACGCTCCAGCTCGCGGTAGATCTGCTGCGGTGTGGCCATCCAGAAGTTGGCGACCGACGCCTCGAACCCCTTGGCAAGGTCGTACCCCGACGCCTCACCCTCCAGAAGCGCCGCCATCACCGCGTTGCGAAGAGCCATGAATCCAACCTAACAGCCTGTTGATTACTCAATGCGACGACTATGAACGGGGCCCCGCGGGCGGCCTGCGACGCTTGCCCTTGCACTTGTCCTTGCCGGAAGGCGTTGTTCAGGAGGGGCCCTCGATGGCCTGGGTCACCGGAAGCAGGGTGGGCCGCTTGGCCTCCCGGCCGTCGCCGGACGAGCGGCCGCGCACGCGGCGGGCGAGCCAGGGTCCGAGGAAGGAGCCGGCCCAGCGCAGCTCGGTCCCGACGACTCGCAGCCTCGAATGCCTGGGCGCGTCGTCGGACAGAGGCCGGATCCAGGTGTCGTCGCTTCCCGGTACGGCGAGTGCCTCCGCGACCGCGGCGGCGATCAGGGCATGCCCGCGCGGGCTCGCATGCAGCCGGTCGGGGCTCCACAGCCGGAGGTCGGTGACCACCGGGTGAGACTCCGCGTCGGCCACCACGACACCGTGGCGTCGGGCCGCCTCGCGAATGCGGCTGTTCAGAGCGGTGACCCGGTGGGCGATGGGTCTGGCGGCGGGGACGATCCGCGCGAAGTCGGGGAAGGTCAGCGTCGCGACGCGGGCACCGCTCCCGGTGAGCGCGGCGAACATCGCCTCCAGGTGCTCGGCCACCTCGTCCGCGTCGAAACTGGGACGCAGCACGTCGTTGACACCGGCGACGACCGTCGCCAGATCCGGGCGCAGTGCCAGCGCGGGCTCCAACTGCTCCGAGCGCACCTCACCCGCGAGACGCCCACGGACGGCGAGGTTGGCGTACAGGAGCCCGGGGTCGGTCCGCGCGATCTGCTCGGCGAGCCGGTCCGCCCACCCTCTCGGATTCCCGGTGCCGTCGTCGTCGCCGAGGCCCTCGGTCTGACTGTCACCCAGAGCGACGTACCGCGCGTAGCCACTTTTCGCCATGGTCGCCCGCCTTCTCCCAGCCCAGACCCCCCGCTACCGACTGAGCGAGAGCGGATAACTAATTAGTCGTCTATTAAGATAGTTGACTATCCCAGGAAGTGCACAACTCATACGGGGACAAGGCTCCTGATGCGAGCCGGAGCTCTTGACGCCAACCGCATGGCTGCGTAGACACCGGCTGAAGTCGACCAACGAATGGGTGCCCTGGAAGGAGATCAACAACTACTACCCGTTCTCGGTCGGAGCCGTCCCCAACACCACTGCCTACAAGCAGGCGCTGCGGCTGTACGACGACCCGGCCCAGTATCCGATCTTCCCGTTCTACACGGCCAACCAGGTCGACAAGAAGGCGGCCGCCGACGCGGGCAACCCGGGCTCGAACAACTTCTCCACCATCAACTCGACCGTCCAGTTCCGGCTGTACTCGTCGGTGTTGCGCAACTACTCCAACTCCTGGATGAGCGCGACCGACTACAAGAAGCTCCTGTACTGGAACACCTGGGCGCAGTACGTCGGCGGCAACACCCAGTGGCCGGACGCCAACGAGTTCTGGGCCGACTGGAACGGCAGCTCGATCGACTACCGCTCCTGGATCCACCACAACATCCTGGGCAGCAGCAACTGGACCGTGATCGAGGACGTCGCCGGTCTGCGGCCCCGTAACGACGCCAAGGTCGAGCTCTCCCCCATCGACATCGGCTGGAGCCACTTCACCGTCAACAACCTCCGCTACCGGGGCGCCGATCTCTCCATCGTCTGGGACGACCCGGCCGACGGCGTGGTGCGCTACCCCGGCGTGCCCGAGGGGTACTCGATCTACGTCAACGGCAGCCGGGCCGCCACCGTCAGCTCGCCCGTGCCCTTCACCTGGGACCCGGCCACCGGTGACGTCACCACGAGCGGCACGGTCACCAACCACACGTCCGTCGCCGGGCTGGAGGCCCCCAACCAGGTCGTGCAGAACAGCCCCCAGATGGTTGACATGCTCGCCAAGGCCGGCGTCGACCTGACCGCCGACCTCACCAACCTCGCGTCCGGGGCGACCGTGTCCGCCTCCCACACCGGGTCCGGCAGCGCCGCCTCCGGCGCGGTCGACGGCTACCCCACCAACGAACCCTTCTGGGGCGCGGGCGGCTCCCCCAACAGCCAGGACTGGTACGAGCTGAACCTCGGCGCCGCCCGCACGCTCAACGAGGTGCGCCTGTACTTCAAGGACAGCCGCCCGGCCAGTACCACCTACCGGGCTCCGTCCGCGTACACCATCCAGTACTACAACGGCAGTTCATGGGTGAGCGCACCCGGGCAGGCCAAGAGTCCGGCCGCGCCCCGGGCCAACTACAACGTGGTGCAGTTCCCGGCGATCAGCGCCCAGCGCATACGGGTTCTGGCCACCAACGCGTCCGGGGCGAAGACGGGCCTCACCGAGGTCAAGGTGTTCAACCGGGGCGGCGTTCAGCCACCGGTCAATCAGGCGGGGTCCGCGACGACGTCCGCGTCGTACACCTCCTCCTGGGAGACCGTCACCGCGGTCAACGACGGGATCGATCCGCCGTCGTCCAACGACACCGTGAATCCGCGCTGGGGGACCTGGCCGGAGACCGGCCAGCAGTGGGCCGAGTTGACCTGGCCGTCCGCGAAGACCCTCGACAGGGCCGAGGTGTACTTCTTCGACGACGACCAGGGCATCGACATGCCCGCCTCGTGGAAGCTGCAGTACTGGAACGGCAGCGCCTACGTCGACGTGCCCGGTGCGGGCGGCTACCCGCTGGCCAAGAACCAGTACAACACCGTCACCTTCACCGCCACGAGCACCACACGGCTACGGGTGCTCCTCACCGGGAACGGCACCGACTCCGTGGGGCTTCTGGAGGCGAAGGCGTACGGCCCGAGCACGATCACCAAGCGATGAAGGGGGTGCCCAAGTGACTCGTTCCAGATGCCTGTCCGTGCTCACCGCCGTGCTCACCATGGTGATCGCCTTCCTGGTGGCACCGCCGCACGCGGCCGCCGCCGTCACGTTCACCTCGAC
This sequence comes from Streptomyces sp. ActVer, assembly GCF_027270795.1. Taxonomy (NCBI): domain Bacteria; kingdom Bacillati; phylum Actinomycetota; class Actinomycetes; order Kitasatosporales; family Streptomycetaceae; genus Streptomyces; species Streptomyces sp. ActVer. Next base: position 13,354 of record NZ_JAPWHT010000181.1, on the reverse strand, counting down.
GGGAGTGAACCAGAACGGCTCCAACTGCCTTGACGTACCCGGCAGTTCGACGACCAGCGGAACACAGCTCCGCGCCAACACATGCGCTTCCGGTACGAGCCAGTCCTTCGGCTTCACCCCGGTCGCGGGGACGTCCGACACCTACACGATCAGTACGCACGCCTCCGGCCAGTGTGTCGACGTGTACGGCGCGTCCACCGCGGACAACGCCACGATCATCCAGTGGACCTGCCACAACGGAACGAACCAGCAGTGGCGGCTCGTGCCCGTGACCGTCGGTGGAACCGACAGGACGTTCAACCTCGTCTCCGTCGGCTCCGGCAAATGCGTCGTGCCGAGCGGTGGTTCGTCGGCCTCGAACACAGGCCTGGTGCAGTTGCAGTGCGGTACGGGGAACGGCAGGGTGTGGCGCCTGCCCGGCTTCACCGGCGGCGGCACGGGCCCGGGCACGTTCACCAACCCGCTCTCCCGGCGCGGACCCGACCCCTGGCTGACGTACTACGACGGCTACTACTACCTCGCCACGACCACCTGGAACTCGACGGTCACCATGCGCAAGGCCAGCACCCTGGCGGGCCTCGCCGCGGCCTCCGACCAGGTGATCTTCAACCTCACCAGGCCCAACGGGGCCGGCACGATGTGGGCTCCGGAGTTCCACCTGCTCGACGGTCCCAACGGGAAGCGGTGGTACTTCTACTACACGGCCGGGCGGGAGCCGTACGACCTGGGCACCCAGCGGATCCATGTCCTGGAGAGCGCGGGCCTGGACCCGATGGGCCCCTACAGCTTCAAGGCCGACCTGCTCGACCCGACCCAGGACAACACCTGGGAACTGGACCCCGGCATCCTGCAGTTGAACGGACAGCTCTACCTCCTCGGCACGTTCTACAACGGCTCGCAGCCCATGTTCATCCGGCCGCTGTCGAACCCATGGACCGCGAGCGGCACACGCCGGGTGCTGTCCACTCCCACCTACAGCTGGGAGACGGTGGGCGGCGCGGTCAACGAGGGCGCCGAGGTCCTCCAGCGGGGCGGCAGGACGTTCATCGTCTACTCCGCCAGTCACTGCTCCACGCCCGACTACAAGCTGGGGATGCTCACGTACAACGGAGGTGACCCGCTCAACTCCTCCTCCTGGGTCAAGTCACCGAACCCGGTCTTCCAGCGGTCCAACGCCAACGGTGTGTACGGGCCCGGCCACAACGGCTTCTTCAAGTCGCCGGACGGGGCCGAGGACTGGATCGTCTACCACGCGAACAACTCCGCGGGCGGCGGCTGCGACATGAACCGGTCCACGCGGGCGCAGAAGTTCACCTGGAACGCCGACGGCACGCCGAACTTCGGCACACCGGTGGCCCTCGGCGTCACGCTGACGGCGCCGTCGGGCGAGTAACGGTCGCTTCGGAACCAGTGGCTTCGCTCGCTCCGCAGACCGTCGGTTCGGGAACCACCACTTCCCGGAGCGTCGGTTTGCGGAGCAGGAGCAGCGCCGCGTCGTCGTGCAGCCGACCGCCGACATGCGACAGCAGTTCGTCGTGCAGCGCGGTGAGGGTGCGGGCCGGCTCGTCGGACACGTGGCGTGCCAGCCCATCGGCGAGCTGGTAGAACTCACGGCCGCGGTCGCGGGCCTCGGTGACCCCGTCGGTGTAGAGCAGCAGCTGATCCCCGTCCGTGAACGGCACGATCTCCAGGGCGGGGGTGTGCTTCGTGAGGGCGCGCAGGCCGAGGGGCGGAGCCGGATGCGTGGGCTCCACCGCCTCGACGCCTCCGGACGCGCGTATCAGCAGCGGAGGCGCGTGTCCGCAGTTCACCACCTCCAGCTGCCCTGTCTGTGAGTAACCGGCGACCACGGCGGTGACGAAGTCGTCGCAACCGAGGTTGCGCGCCAGGCTCCGCTCGATCCTGTCTATGACGGCCAGGAGGTCGGGCTCGTCGTAGGCGGCCTCACGGAAGACACCGAGCACCAGAGCGGCGGTCCCCACGGCCGGGAGTCCCTTGCCCCGCACATCGCCGACGATCAGCCGCACTCCGTACGGGGTCGGTATCAGTGCGTAGAGATCCCCGCCGATACGGGCCTCGGCCGCAGCGGCGCTGTAGCGGACGGCCACCTGGAACGGGCCGACGGTCGCCGGTACGGGTTTGAGCAGCGCGTGCTGGGCGGTCTCCGCGACCGAGCGGACGGCGGCGAGCACCCGGTCACGGCGCCCGCGCAGCGCGCTGGCCAGGCCACTCGCCACGGTGACGGCGGCCAGGGCGCACAGTACGGCCGCCAGCTGGCCGCCCGGAACGCCGTCCCGGGTGCCGAGCGTCGCACCGAGGACCGCGGCGAGGACACCGACGCACACGACACCGCGCGGCCCGTTCGTGGTGGCGGCCAGCGCGGGCCCCGCCGCGAGGAGGGGCAGCCAGACCATCCCGGCTCCGCCGACGAAGTCCGCGAGCACGACGACGGAGACGATCAGCACGGGCAGTACGTGCAGTACCGGCATCCCGACGGCAAGCCGCGCGGTGGCCCGGCCGCGTGCCGAAGCCCCGGGATCGGTCACTCGGTTCCTGAGTGTCCGTATGGACCAGTGGTTGCCGCCATGATCACGGGCCTGACTCATACTTCGTCCGCTGTCCTCACCTGTGCACGGCGCACATTCCTGGAATGTCGGTTTCATCCAGGAAACGGTGTTGGCGCGGGCGTCACAAGAAGCGGATTTTCAGATAGTGAGCGACAGGCTCCTGGTCACGCGGTTCGCGGTCGGGATCAGCCGTTCCCGGATGTCCTGCAGCCGGGAGAGCCGGTCGACCGGCATCGAGACACCGAGCGAGCCGAGCGTGTCCCCGCTGTAGACGGGCACGGCGACACAGACCGTGCCCAGGGCGTACTCCTCCAGGTCCGTGACGGCCGGGGCCGCGGGCGAGGTGTCCAGGCGCCGGAGCAGTTCCGGCCTGCTGGTGATCGTCCGTGGTGTGAGGTCGGCGAGGTGGTGCCTGGAGAGGTAGTCCTTGCGGTTCTCCTCATCCAGTTCCCTGAGCACGGCCTTGCCCAGCGCGGTGGCATGGCCCGCGTCCTCGAACCCCACCCAGAGGTCGACGCGGGGCGCCCGGGGGCCGTCGACGATCTCGGCGACCCGGATCTCGCCCTCCTCGTAGAAGGTGAGGTAGGCGGCGGTCGTGAGCTCGTCGCGCAGCGCGGCGAGCGTGGGGCGGACCCGGCTGGGCAGCGCCTGGCCACGCCCCGTGCTCTGCATCACCTGCAGTTTGTCGCCCAGGACGAAGCCGCCGTCGTCCAGCTTCCGCAGGTATCCGTCGTGGACCAGCGTCCGCAGCAGGTGATAGGCGGTGGCCAGGGGCAGGCCCGTCTCGCGGGCCAGCTGCTTCGCGGGCGCCCCGTTCTGGTGCGCGCTGACGGCCTCCAGGAGGCGGAAGGCCCGCTGGACGGACGTGATGAGGGTGGGGCCGTCGTGCTCGCCCATGACACCAGCGTGCGCCGGACGGGCGACGGGGGCAAGGCGAGCAGAGCCCTACGCGCGAGTGACGAGGATCCCGTCGGTGTCGCTGTAGAGGTGGCAGCCGGGCTTGAACGTCACTCCGCCGAAGGAAACCTCGACGTCCCTGTCCCCGACACCCTCCTTGCGGCTCTTCCGGGGGTTGGATCCCAGGGCCTTCACGCCAATGTTGATCTTCGACAGCGCCTCGACATCGCGGACGGCGCCATTGATGACGACACCCTCCCAGCCGCTGGACGCACCCAGGTCCGCGATGAGGTCCCCCATCAGAGCGGCGGCCAGCGAGCCACCACCGTCGACGACGAGCACCCGCCCCGCGCCGGGCTCCCCGAGGGTGGCCTTGAGGATCACGTTGTCCTCGTGGCATCGCACCGTCGTGACGGCACCCTCGAACGACGTCCGGGCACCGAAGAGCCGGAACTGGGTGGTGCACGACTGGAGGTCGTCCCCGTGCTCGTCGTAGAGGTCGGCTGTGGGCTTCATCGGATTCCCCTCGCTGAGACTCAGGTGACCTGGGGCGGCCCGTCGGCGCTCGACAAGCCGCGGCCCAAAGCCTACGGGGACACGGTGAGGGCCCGGCGGGCAGGACATTCCGTCAGCGGTCAACCCCCCTGGTGGCAGGCAGGCACTGCCGAGATCGGCACTGTTCCTGAGGCCAGGAAGAACGTGACGGCATAGGTGAAGCGTCCGGTGCGGACCGCCTGATCGAACTGGGCGACGAACCTGTCGGCGTCGGCAGCGTCGAGGTGTCCGCGCGCGGCAGCGGTGTGGGCCCAGCTCCGGAGTCCCATCACGTTGTCGACAGCCGTCGGGTCGCGGACGACGAGCGTGCGGGCCTCCACCGCGATGTCTTCCAGGGCGCGGGCGGCGAGCATGCCCGCATGCCGATGGGCGAGCGTGCCGTTGCGCAGGTTGACCTCGGCGCGGAAGCGCAGCACCTGGGCGGCGAGGTGCTGGTCCTCGATGTCGAGGACCTGGGTGGTGTAGTCGGGGTCGGCCAGCACGATCCGGCCGCCGGGCCGGACCACGCGGTACATCTCATCGACCACCCGCGCCGGAGCCTTCACGTGCTGGAGCACGCGATCCGCCCAGGCGCCGTCGAAGCACGAGTCCTGGAACGGGAGCCGGTGCCCGTCCGCCACGACTACGTGTCCGAGGCCGGCCCCCTTCATCGCGGTGGCCATCGTCAGGGAAGTGTCCGCTCCGACGACCCGTGCTCCCGATTCGGCGCCCAGAGCCAGTGCGCCGTCCCCCGCTCCGGCGCCCACGTCGAGGAATCGGCCGCCGGGACGGGCGTGCAGGAGTTCTCGCAGCCGTTTTTTGTAGGCCCCGTAGAACGGCTCGGCGGCCAGCCGCTTCAGGACCTCGACGAGCTCGGACGGCCGGGCCTGGCTGTCGACCGCGGTGAAGGCGTGTGGCACGTGGCGGCGGCTCATGGGTGAAAACTAGCGCTGAGCGGGACAGTCGTGGACTCCCCCGTCGGGCTGGACGGATCGGTCGGCGTGATCACCGTGCCGGTCGGCGGTCGGCGGTCGGCGAGCCTGTAGCCTGCGCGGGCCCCCGCAGGGGGGCTCTCAAGAGGGCTCTCAGGACACTGAGCCGACTCGCGCGCACCCTGTGCTTCTGCTCACACCGCCTTCGCCTCCTGTAATTTACTAGGACGTCCTACTATTTAATCAGTCAGCGTTCCCCTGACCTGTCTGGGAAGGCCCCCATGAGCGACCTGCACCGCCCCGTGCACCCCATCCGTCTGGTCACCGCGTCGGCGCTGTTCGACGGGCATGACGCCTCGATCAACATCATGCGGCGGATCTTCCAGTCCCAAGGGGCCGAGGTGATCCATCTCGGGCACAACCGGTCGGTGCAGGAGGTCGTGGACGCGGCACTTGAGGAAGACGCGCACGGCGTGGCGGTCTCGTCCTACCAGGGCGGGCACGTGGAGTACTTCGAGTACCTGGTCGACTCGCTGCGCCGGCAGGGAGCCGAGCACGTACGCGTGGTGGGCGGCGGGGGCGGCGTCATCGTGCCCGAGGAGATCACCCGGCTGCGCAACAGCGGGGTGACCATCTTCTCCCCGGAGGACGGCCAGCGCATGGGCCTCGCCGGGATGGTCAACACGGTGGTGAAGGACTGCGACTTCGACCTCTGGGACGGCAAGCCCGCCGACGCGGCCGCCGTCCTGGCGGGCGACCGGTTCGCGATCGCCCGCGCCATCACCGGTGCGGAACTCGGCAAGCTGCCCACGGATCTCCTGGAGCAACTGCGTGCCGCCGGGGCCGTACGCAGCACGCCGGTGGTCGGCATCACCGGCACCGGCGGCTCGGGCAAGTCGTCGCTCACCGACGAGCTGGTGCGCCGGTTCCGTCTCGACCAGCAGGACAAGCTGCGGATCGCGGTGATCGCGGTCGACCCGACCCGCCGTCGTGGCGGTGGTGCGCTGCTCGGTGACCGGATCCGGATGAACTCCCTCGACGGGAACCGGATCTTCTTCCGGAGCCTGGCCACCCGCGGCAGTCACGAGTTGCCCGAGCACCTGTCCGAGGTGATCGACGTGGTCAAGGCCGCCGGCTTCGACCTGGTGATCGTGGAGACGCCGGGCATCGGCCAGGGCGACGCGGCGATCGTGCCGTTCGTGGACACCTCGATGTACGTGATGACGCCGGAGTTCGGCGCCGCCTCGCAGCTGGAGAAGATCGACATGCTCGACTTCGCCGACGTCGTGGCGATCAACAAGTTCGAGCGGCGCGGCGCCAAGGACGCGCTGCGCGACGTGGGCCGCCAACTGGTCCGTAACCGCGAGGCGTTCGGGAAGCGGCCCGAGGACATGCCGGTCATCGGCACCTCGGCGGCCACGTTCAACGACGACGGTGTCACCGCGCTCTACCAGTACGTGAAGGCGGCACTCGCCGAGCACGGACTGCCGTTGTCCGAGGGCACGCTGGCGGCGGTCGACGTGCGCCACTCCTCCGGTATCCGGCAGGTCGTTCCCGCGGACCGGGTGCGCTACCTCGCCGAGATCACCGACTCGGTCCGCGGGTACCACGCCGCCACCGAGCTGCTGGCCGAGGCAGCCCGGCGCGTTCAGCGCCTGGAGGCCGTCGAGGGCGAGCTGGTCGCGGCCGGCTCCGAGGCGGGGAACGTCCAGTCGCTGCTCGACGGCGCCCGCAAGCAGCTCCCGCAGGACGTCAGGGAGCAGATCGCCAACTGGCCCGCCGTCGTGGCCTCGTACTCCGGCGACGAGCTGGTCGTGAAGGCGCGGGACAAGGAGATCCACACCCGGCTGACGCGCGAGTCGCTTTCGGGCAACAAGATCCCGCGCGTCTCACTGCCCCGGTTCGCCGATCACGGGGAGCTGGTGCGGTTCTGGCGCCGGGAGAACCTGCCCGGCCACTTCCCGTTCGCCGCCGGGGTGTTCCCCTTCAAGCGCGACGGTGAGGACCCGGCGCGGATGTTCGCCGGCGAGGGAGATCCGTTCCGCACCAACCGACGCTTCAAGCTGCTGTCCGAGGGCCAGCCGGCCACCCGGCTGTCCACCGCCTTCGACTCGGTCACCCTCTACGGCCGCGACCCGGACGAGCGTCCCGACATCTACGGCAAGGTCGGCACCTCGGGCGTGTCGGTGGCGACCCTGGACGACATGAAGACGCTGTACGACGGCTTCGACCTGATCGCGCCGACGACCTCGGTGTCGATGACGATCAACGGCCCGGCCCCCACCGTGCTGGCGTTCTTCCTCAACACCGCCATCGACCAGCAGATCGAGAGGTTCCGCACCGCCGAGGGCCGTGACCCCTCCCCCGAGGAGACGGACGAACTGCGCGCGCACGCACTGGCGAACGTGCGTGGCACGGTGCAGGCCGACATCCTCAAGGAGGACCAGGGGCAGAACACCTGCCTGTTCTCCACCGAGTTCAGCCTGCGGATGATGGCGGACATCCAGGAGTGGTTCATCGCCAACAAGGTGCGCAACTTCTACTCGGTGTCCATCTCCGGCTACCACATCGCCGAAGCCGGGGCGAACCCCATCAGCCAGCTCGCCTTCACCCTCGCCAACGGCTTCACGTACGTGGAGGCGTACCTCGCGCGGGGCATGCACATCGACGACTTCGCCCCCAACCTGTCGTTCTTCTTCTCCAACGGCATGGACCCGGAGTACTCGGTCCTGGGGAGGGTCGCCCGCCGGATCTGGGCCGTCGCGATGAAGGAGAAGTACGGGGCCAACGAGCGCAGCCAGAAGCTGAAGTACCACGTCCAGACCTCAGGACGCTCCCTGCACGCACAGGAGATGGACTTCAACGACATCCGCACCACCCTGCAGGCGCTCATCGCCATCTACGACAACTGCAACAGCCTGCACACCAACGCCTACGACGAGGCTGTGACCACCCCCACCGAGGACTCCGTCCGCCGGGCCCTGGCCATCCAGTTGATCATCAACAGGGAATGGGGCCTGGCGATGAACGAGAACCCCCTCCAGGGCTCGTTCATCATCGACGAGCTCACCGATCTGGTCGAAGAGTCCGTCCTCCAGGAGTTCGAGCGGATCAGCGAGCGGGGCGGCGTGCTCGGCGCCATGGAGACCGGCTATCAGCGCGGTCGTATCCAGGACGAGTCGATGCTCTACGAGCAGCGCAAGCACGACGGCACCCTGCCCCTGATCGGCGTCAACACCTTCCGCAACCCGCACGCGGACACCGCCGAACCCGTCGTCATCGAGCTGGCCCGCGCCACGGAGGACGAGAAGCAGTCCCAGCTGGAGCGCGTGCGCGACTACCAGTCCCGCCACCGCGACCCGGCCCACGCGGCCCTGGCCGCCCTCAAGGACACCGCCGTGAGCGGTGACAACGTCTTCGCCGTCCTCATGGAGACCGCCCGGGTCTGCTCACTCCAGCAGATCACCGACGCCTTCTTCGAGGTGGGGGGCCAGTACCGCCGCAACGTCTGATCCGGCACCGGTCAGCAACCCTCAAGAGCCTCGCTCCACCCAGCCGGCCCGGTGGAGCGGATCAGCCTGGGATCGGGCTGGCGGACGGGACACGCGGTGGCGTCGAACCACTCGACGCCTCACCGCGCCATCGCCTCCAACCAGAACGCCTTGCCCTTCGAGGTGTTCTCGGACAGGTCGATCGGGCAGCCCCTGGGTGCGCAGCCGCTCGCCCGTGAACTCCCCCTTCGCGGTGTGGGCCTGACTGCTGTCGTCGTCGATCGTGGCACCACGAGGGACGCCGAGAGCCTTGACGTGCAGAGGGGGCGACCACAGAATGACCGCACACTCTGACAACGTTGTCGAAAGGTTGCGTCCATGCCGCAGCGCGCCGTGGGGTTCACACGCCGTCAAACCATGCAACTCCTCGGCGCTTCCGGCATCATGACCGGCCTCCCGCTCGCCCTCGGTTCGGGCCGGGCCTCAGCCGCGACAACCGCGGCCGCCCCAGGAGGCGCCCCTGTCTCCGACACGTACTACCGCGTGCTGCTCTCCCACACCCGGTGGTCGGAGCAGCAATGGGACCCGGCCCAGGGCCACTACACCGACAAGGACTTCGGCTTCGCCGTCGTACTCGGCAACGCCGTCCTGCTGACCCGGGGCCCGTACGACGCCGGGCGTGCCGGAGTCGACAAGGACACCCTGCGCGCCAGGACCGTCGCCACCGTGAAGCACTTCGCGGCGTCCAACCGGCTGACCGGCGGCACCAAGTGGGGGCGGCGGCTGTTCTGGGACACCACGTTCCAGTCGTACTTCGTGCTCGCGGCCCGCCTGTTGTGGGACGACCTCGATGAGGCGACGCGCCGCAATGTCGACACCATCGCCCGCGAACAGGCGCAGTTCACCACGCAGTTGGGCACGGGCGACGATCCCGACTCCGGCAGCTGGACCCCGCACGGCCTGAGCGGGGGATTCGAAGGCGACACCAAGTTGGAGGAGATGGGGGTCTACACCCAGTCGCTGGCCCCCGGTCTGGCCTGGGCGAGCGACGATCCGCGGTACGAGGCCTGGCGCGCCGCGTTCGGCCGGTGGAGCCGCAACGAGGCGGGGCTGCCGGCCGCCGACCTCGCCAACCCGGCGCGCGTGGACGGGGTCGCCGTCAGCGCGAACACCGCTCAGAACCTCTATGACACGTTCATCGTCGAGAACCACGGTTCGTTCGGCCCGCACTATCAGGAAGAACTCTGGCGTACTTCGGGACGCAACAGCGCGCACTTCCTCGCCGCGGGCCGCGCTCTGCCCGAGGTGTTCACGGCACAGCCGAACGCCGGGCCGTTGTGGCGCACCCTGCTCGGCGTGATGAGCGACGCCGGCGAGCCACTGATGCCGATGGTCGCGGATCGCGAACACCTCTACGGGCGGGACGTCATTCCGCTCGCCTTCCTGGCCCAGGTCGTCGGCGACCGTGCGGCGGCCCGCTGTGAAGTGGCCCTCGCCGAGCGCCTGGAGGCGTATCAGGAGTACCCGCCGCAGTACCGCCTCGCGAAGTTCTCGGGCGAGTCCAAGTACGAGCCGGAGGCCCGGGCCGAACTGGCCATCAGCTACCTGCTGCACGAGTGGCGGGCCCGGTCGGGGCAGGCACCCGTGCGTCCCCTGTCGCAGCGCGAGCTCTTCGAGCGGGCGAGCGGCGTCACCGACTACGGCCCGGGGCCCGGCCTCGTCTCCCATCAGTCGCCGGGCGCGTGGTCCGGTGCGGTCAGCAAGTCCGGCTTCGTGAAGTTCGCCTGGCAACCGGCCCATGACGACTGGCTGTTCGCACTCAGCGGTCCGACCCCGATGTTCCTGCCGAGCACCGGCGCCAAGGTCACCGGGCGTTCGGTCGTCACGTACTCGCGGACGCGGGACGGGTTCGACGGCAGCGCGAGCCTGCTCACGCTGGACCGGGGGTACGCGGGGTTCACCACGCTGCCGTCCGGCGCCGTCGTGTACGCGACCTCCGGGACGGCGTACGGCGAGGGCCACTTGGAGGTACGCAACCTGACCATGCCCGGCATGCCGGGGCTGGACGGGAAGCGCATCTATCGTGCGGCCGAGGGAAGCACGACGGTCGTGGCCGGGAGCGGTGGCACGTCCGCCGGCCCACGCGTCGACGAACTCACTTTTCCTCGCGCCCGGTTCCGTCATCTGCGCATGCTCGGGATGCGCCCCGACCCGTCGTACGGCTATTCGCTGTACGCCTTCGAGATACGTGACGGAGCCCCGGGCGGCGACCTGGCGCGCGAGGCCGGTTCGGCGGCCTCCGCCTCCTCCTTCGACCCGGGCAAGGAGCCCGGGCTCGCCGTCGACGGTAACGCCACCAGCCGCTGGGCGGTGTCGCGCGCGGACCGTCCACGGGCGGACAGCTGGATCGCGGTCGACCTGGGCGCGGCTCGGGACGTGGACAGGGTGACGCTTCGCTGGGAGGCCGCGGCGGGCCGTGCGTACCGGATACAGGGATCGGCCGACGGGCAGCAGTGGACCGACCTGAGCGCCTGGCCGCGACCGGACCTCACCAGCCGCGGCGGATGGCTGGACATCGACGGCCGCGCGGGTCTCCTCGTGCGAGGCGGCGCCAACCCGATCTCGGTGTACGGAGACACGGTCGTCCTCTCCGACGGACCGGCCGAGAGCGTGCTCATCGAGGCACTCCCCCGCGCAACCCCCGAGGAACTGCGTACCGCGGCCGCCCGCAGGACCCCTTCGACGCAGTCCGCACAGGTGAAGGCAGCTCTCACCGACCACTACCTGAGCCTGTTCAACCTTTCGTCGGACTCCGTGACCACCACCGTGACGATCCCGGGTTCGCCTGCCTCGGGGATCCGTCTCTACCAAGGCGTTCAGACCGTCACCGAATCGGGCACGGCCCTCCACGCCGAACTGGCCGCCGCCTCTGCCGCCCTGGCGCCTGCGCGCCTCGTCCTCTCCGGCGGCCGCATACCTGTCGGGCTCCGCGCCGAGGTGCGCGACGGCCGCACCGTACGGCTCTCCGGCCCCTCCTGCCACGTCACCGTCTCGGCACAGGGCAGGAGCGTCGATGCCACGGTCCGGGCGGGCCGCACCACCACCGTCACCGTGCCGCGTGCCACGGCCTACCCCCTCGCCGACCTGGCACTCGGCCGCACCACCTTCCCGACCGCGCCGTTGCCACCCGGCATGACGGACCCCAGGGCCGCGGTCGACGGCGACGCGGGCACCGCATGGAAGCCCGGTCCCGACGGGCGCATGGTCGTCGACCTGGGCTCCGAACAGCACATCACCGAGATCCGGACCCAGTGGCGAGGAGGCCATGCCCCGGCGTCCCAGGTCGAGTTCAGCCTGGACGGCCGTACGTACAGCGGCGCGGCGCGGCTGTCGGCGCGTGGCGTCCTGCGCACCGACCGCACCGCCCGCTACGTGGCACTACGGGTCATCACATCGGCCGCGCGCGCTGCCTCACTCATCGCCCTCACTGTCGGGCAGGAGTGACCGCACCGAACACCTCGGGGGGCGAGGACGTTGCCTCGCCCCTTCAGCAACACCCGCCGTCGGCACCGCCGTTGACCGCTTCGAGGCGGCAGAAGCAGGACGCCTCTACCGGTACGTCCGCCAACGCCGTGGCGATCCTCAGTTGCTGGGCAACGATCTGTGCCTCCCCCGCCTTGCCCAGCCGGGCGAGGCATTCGTGGAAGCCGTGCAGGGCCCAGACGTTGCCGGGGTGCTGGAGGGCGCGCGGAAGTGTGTCGTCCAGGCCCAGGTCGGCCCGGTAGACGGCTTCGGCCTCCTCGACACGGCCCTGTTCGAGGAGCAGGGCGCCGTACGCGTGCCTGGTGGGCTGCATCCAGCCCCACGGTTCGTCGTAGGGCAGGTTGTCGTCCAGTTCGATGGACCGTTCCAGGGCCGCGAAGGCGGCCTCGTGGTTGCCCTTGCGGTACTCCAGTTCGCCGTCGAGCATCGCCGACGCGATCGCGAGGATGTCGGCGCAGGTGTTGTTGAACAGCATCCGCGTCTCCGGAACCCGGGTGACGGCTTCGCGGAACAGTTCACGTTCGGCCTCGGCCTCGGTGACCCGGCCGGTGGCCGAGAACGCGACACCGCGTGCGTAGTGGAGCATCGCGGTCGTCGCGCAGTACAGCTTCGGGTCGGCGGGCAGCGGCAGTTCCACGATGTCGGACCAGCGGCCGAACCGGATCAGCGCATGGACCCGCATGGCGAGGAATGCCTCAAGCCAGTCCGCCATCGGCGGGGACTGCACCCTCAACAGGTCCTCCGGGATGGAGGCTTCGAGCTGGGCGGCGGTCTCCAGTGCGGTCTTCGACTGGCCGAGGAACATCGCGCCGTAGATCTTGAAGTGGTAGTTGTGCGACCGGTACAGCGTGTAGAAGTTCATCGCGCCGGCCCGCGCGCGGTACTTCTCGTCGGCGACGATCGCCGTGCTGTTGTCGGACACCACGCGCCGGTAGTCGCCGCAGAGCACGTCCAGGTGTGTGGGCATGTGCTGCAGGTGGCCGGCGTCGGGGACCAGGCCGCGCAGCCGGTCCGCGACGGGCAGCGCGGTTTCGGGGGCCGAGGACATCTCCATGAGGTGGATGTACATGTGCAGGATGCCCGGGTGGCGGGCCCCGGCCTCGGTGGCGATCGCCCGTTCCAGGACCGCCTTCGCGTCGAGCGTGCGCGCGCCCTCGGCGGGCTCTCCGGTGCGCAGGTCCCACAGCTGCCACGGGGTGAGGTTCATCAGCGCGTCGGCGTAGAGCGTGGCGATGTCGAGGTCGTCGGGGGCGAGTTCGTACACGGCGCGCATGCTGTCGGCGTAGGGCTCGTTCCACACCGAGCAGTCCTCGACCGCCTCCGCCTGCGGATAGCGGGCCCGCAGCGCGCCGATCAGCGCCTGTTCGACGGGGGTGGCGCCGGCCGCCTT
>NZ_JAPWHT010000180.1:0-19189 GCF_027270795.1 Streptomyces sp. ActVer | reverse complement strand
GCGCGAACGGGTTGGCCCAGGGCGGAGGGCCTGAGGGGGTCGAACCGGGCGGCACCGGAGTGGCCGGACCCGCACCCGCGCCCGTACCCGGAACCTGCGGCATCCCGCCCGGCAGCGACGTCACCGTCTGCTGGTCGTGCACCGAAGGCGGTGTCGGGCCGGACCCCTCTCCAGGGGCCGCGTCCACCGGTGGAGCCCAGGGGTTCGGCTCGGCGGACGGCTTGCTCAGCGGGACCTTCGCCGCGGGAGCCGCGTCCTCGGGGCGGGCCCCCGATTCGTCGCCGGCCGCCGCATCCGGCGTCTGCGCGTCGTCGGACATGCGCGGAGTCCCCTCTGTCGTACGTAGCGTCATGCTACGGCCCGGGCCTCCCCGTACGGACCGCGTCCTACGATGATCCCTGAACCACCGATCAGCCGATCACCCGCGTCCGCCGGACACACGGCCGGACGCCGTCCCGGGGAGAGACCCTTGACCGACCACCACGACCTGCACGCCTTCATCGCCGGACTGCCCAAGGCCGAACTCCACGTCCACCACGTCGGGTCAGCCTCCCCCCGTATCGTCTCCGAGCTGGCAGCCCGCCACCCCGACTCCAAGGTGCCGTCGGACCCCGAGGCCCTGGTCGACTACTTCACCTTCACGGACTTCGCCCACTTCATCGACGTGTACCTGTCCGTCGTGGACCTGATCCGCACCCCCGAGGACGTACGTCTGCTGACGTACGAGGTCGCCCGGGACATGGCCCGCCAGCAGATCCGCTACGCGGAGCTGACGATCACGCCGTTCTCGTCGACCCGTCGCGGTATCGACGAGGGCGCCTTCATGGAGGCGATCGAGGACGCGCGCACGTCCGCCGAAGCCGACTTCGGGACCGTGCTGCGCTGGTGCTTCGACATCCCGGGCGAGGCGGGTCTCGAATCCGCCGAGGAGACGGTCCGGCTCGCCACCACCGACAAGCTCCGCCCGGAGGGCCTGGTCTCCTTCGGGCTCGGCGGACCCGAGATCGGCGTGCCCCGGCCGCAGTTCAAGCCGTACTTCGACCGTGCGATCGCGGCCGGCCTGCACTCCGTACCGCACGCGGGCGAGACGACGGGACCGGAGACGATCTGGGACGCGCTGACCGATCTGCGCGCCGAGCGCATCGGGCACGGCACCAGCTCCGCCCGGGACCCGAAGCTCCTCGCGCACCTGGCCGAGCACCGGATCGCGCTGGAGGTCTGCCCGACGTCCAACATCGCCACCCGCGCGGTGCGCACGCTCGACGAGCACCCCATAAAGGAGTTCGTCCGGGCCGGAGTCGTCGTCACGATCAACTCCGACGACCCGCCGATGTTCGGCACCGACCTCAACAACGAGTACGCGGTGGCCGCCCGCCTCCTCGACCTGGACGAGCGGGGTCTCGCCGCGCTCGCCAAGAACTCCGTCGAGGTCTCCTTCCTCGACGACGCCGGCAAGGCGAAGCTCGCCGAGGACATCGACACGTACACCTCTGCCTGGCTGGCTCCCTGAGCCAGCACAATGGGCCCATGCGTACCGTGACAGCCGTGGCCCATCGCGGCGACCCCTACCGCGTCCGCGAGAACACGATCGACTCCCTGCGTTCCGCGCTCCAACAGGGCGCGGACGCGGTGGAGATCGACGTCCGGCTCACCCGCGACGGCGTGCCCGTGCTGCTGCACGACAGCACGCTGAAGCGGTTGTGGGAGCAGGACCGGCCGTTGGTGTCGCTCTCCTCGGACGAGGTGCGGGGCCTGACCTTCGGCGGTGTTCCCACGCTGGAGGAGGCACTGAAGTCGACGGACGACGGCCGGTTCATGGTCGACCTGCCGGGTCCGGCGGACGCGCGTGCCGTCCGCCGGATCGTCGGCGTCATCCGTGACCTCGGCGCCGAGGAACGCGTGTACTACTGCGCGGGCGCCGACGTCATGCTCGCCGTCCGCGCGGCCGACCCCGCCGCGGAGATCGCCCTCACCTGGACGACCCTCGCGCCCCCGCGGCCCGCACTGCTCGACGCGGTGCGGCCCCGCTGGCTCAACTACCGCTTCGGGCTTGCCAATCGCGACGTGATCGCCCGTACGCACCGCGACGGGTATCTGGTCTCGGTGTGGACGCCGGACACCCGCCGCTCCATGCGGCGCCTCCTCGACGCGGGCGTCGACTCGATCACCACGAACCGCATCGACACACTGTGCTCCCTGCGCAAGGGCCCGAAGGGCTAGAGAGCGGGGCCCGCGAACTCCAGCGGCGGGGCGATCGCCTGGGCGTCCGCCCCCTCCCCCACCCACAGTCCGATCAGCAGCGCCGCCGTCGCCTCCAGCAGCCCGGCCCGGTCCAGGCCGCCCGCGTTCAACGGCTCGCAGCCCAGGTCGCGTACGAGCCTGCGTACGACGGTCAGCGCCGCCTCGTCGTCCCCGCACAGCGGGACCGCCAGCGGGCGGCCGTCGAAGACCGGCGGGGTCAGCCGCCAGACGTCCACGTGGCAGAGGTTGAAGGCCTTGACGACGGTTGCGGCCGTGGCGGCGGAGGCGATCCGCTCGGCCGCCGCGGGCCCGCCCGCCGTGAGCATGGCGAAGCCCGGGCCCACCGGGTTGGTGCAGTCGATCAGCACCCGCCCGCGGAGCACGTCCTCAAGACCGGCGACCACGTCGACCACCGCCGTGTACGGCAGCGCCAGCAGCACCGCGTCCGTGCCGAACTCGGCCGCCTCCCTCAGTCCGCCCGACCGGCTTCCCGCGCGCACTTCGTGTCCGGCCCGCCGCCACTGCGTGCCGAGCGCGTCCGCCATGCCGCCCGTGCCGAGAATCCCTATGCGCATCCGCCCGTACCTCCGGTCCATGGGTCGATCTCCCACGACAGTAGGAAGCCGCTCGGGCACCATTCGGTGTGTGAGCACCGAACCGTTCTTCCTCGCCGACTGCCGCGCCCGGCTCGCCTTCGACCTGCTCTCCAACACCTGGAACGCCGTAGTCGTCTGGGCGCTGCGGCACGGGCCTCGACGCCCGGGTGAACTGCGTGAACACATCGGCGGGATCAGTCAGAAGGTCCTGACGGAGACGCTGCGGCGGCTGGAGTTCAACGGTCTGGTCGTGCGGCGCGCGTACGCCGGGTCGCCGCCCCGGGTGGAGTACGAACTCAGCGCGCTGGGGCGGACGTTGCTCGACCCGATCGCGACGTTCGGGGCGTGGGCCTTCGACCACGGGGACGAGGTGATGGCGGCCCAGGAACGGGCAACTAGCTTGTCACCCGCGACTTCTGACGGACCGTCGCCGCATCGGCCGGGGTCGAGCGCGTGACGTACTGGGGAATCGGTGCCGTGTCCTTTCCCGTGTCGCGGACCAGTCCGTAGCGGATGGCGCCCTGGGCGGGGCCGGTCATGACGTCCTTGGTCACGGCGTCCCGGTTCGACGGGAAGACGATGAGTCCGTAGTCGGCGCCCCGCTCGTTCTGGGTGAGGGTGACGGTGCCGTCGACGTAGAAGTACTCGTTCTGCCACATCTGTTGGGTGCCGTTGGGCAGGACGGTGTAGCCGACACGCGGTCCGCCCATGCCGGAGGTGTAGCCGTCGGCGTTCTCCTCGAAGGTGTCGTCCATCCGGCGGCCGCCGCCCGAGGCCACGTGGAACAGCTTCCCCTTGAGGCCTGTCCAGGCCGGCATGACCAGGGCGCCGGGCCGCGACTTGGGGGAGATCTGCCAGCGCACCAGCACATAGCCCTGGCCGGTGAGCGTCACGCTGTCCCCGCGGTGCTGCATCACGGCCTTGGGTCCGCCGGTGCTGGTGAGCCCGGACTCGGGGCGGCGCGGCAGGTCCGCGGGCCGCGCGTTCGGGTCCGGGGCCTGGTCGACGGCGTCGACGACCGTGCCGTACAGGTCCTGCCGGGTTCTGCTGGGGGACGGTGACGGGCTGGGTTTCGCGGTGGGGCTCGGCGCCTTGGGCCGCGAGGTGCTCGCCGCCGTGGGCGGGGCGGCGGCCTTTGGCGGCGGTGTCGCGTCCGGCTGGGTGACGACGTAGGCGCCGCCCGCGACGATGGTCGCCCCGGCCGTCATGGCGACGGCGGGCTTGGTGAGCGCGGCGACGACCTTGGCGGACCAGCCGACCCCCGTGGCGGCGGTCGTCGCGGCGGCCGCCGTCTTGCCGCCGAGGGCGAGCGAGAGCGTGAAGCCGACCGGGATCGGGACGAGCGCGAGCCCGACGAGCAGCCGTTCGGCCGGTACGACCGCCTCGCCGGGCGCGGCGCAGTGGCGGCAGCCGCGGATGTGCCGGGCCAGCCGTTTGCGCCACACCGAGTCGGGGCGGCCGTCCCAGCGGGCGGCCAGCTCGCGCAGTTCGGGGCAGGACGAGTCGAGGGCCCGCACGATGCCGCGCGCGGCCTCCAGGCGGGCCTTCATCCGCTGGACGCGTACGGCGGTGTGCTGGCGGCTGATGCCGACGGCCGCGGCCAGTTCGCGCCGGGTGAGTTCGCCCGCGACCTCCAGCCACCACAGCGACAGCAGTTGCCGGTCCTCGTCGTCGAGCCAGCGCACCGCCTCCGCGACCTCGCGCCGCTGGCCCTCCAACTGGAGCCGCAGCACGGTGAGTTCGGCGAAGTCGGTGGCTTCCTGGGCCGCGTCGTCGGCCAGTGACTCGGAGGTCCGGCGTCTGGCGCGGTCGCGTATCTGCCGCATGGCGATGGCGACCAGCCAGGAGCGGAAGCTGTCCGGGTCACGCAGGGTGCCGAGGTTGCCGACGGCGCGCAGCATGGTCTCCTGCACGACGTCGTCGACGTCCGCGTGACCGTTCAGCGCGCGGCCGACGATGTTGTAGACCAGCGGCAGCCAGCCCTCGACGAGTTCGTCGAGCGCGCGCCGGTCACCGGCCTGTGCCGCCGCGATCGTCGTACGCCACTGCCGCCCGTTCACGTACGTCCCTTCCACGTACGTCCCATTCACGTACGTCCCTTTCCGGAGAGGTGTCACTTGGCGTAGAGCAGCGTCCCGAAGCCGAGCTGGTCGAAGCCGCCGCTGTTCGGGCCGTAGTCACCGCCTCCGCCTTCCGCACGCACCTTCTCAGCCATGGCCGTGATGTTCGGAACGGAGAGCCGACGACGGCGCGCGTAGTGGTAGTGCAGGATCTCCCAAACGGGACGAGCCTCTCCACGTGCTATGCCGGAAATCACAGCCTGCTCGTTGTACTTGCCGTTCCCGGTGCCGCTGCGCCAGCTGTACTTGGTGAAGGGCACGTCGCCGCCGAGGTTGTACTTGGCGACGTACTCGGCGCCCTTCATGAACCGGCTGTCGTCGTAGCCGTAGAGGTCGACGCCCTGGTTCCAGGCCATCTCGCAGATCGCGCCCATCTGGCCCACGCCCATCGCGGTGTGCCCCTGGTCGCGGCCGGACTCCTGCCACTGGGCGAGGCCGTCGGACTCGTGGACGAAGGGGACGGCGTTCCCGATCGAGCCGTTGCCCGCGCCCTTCCTGAAGTACTCCACCGCGCGGTCGAACAGGGTCCTGTCGTCGCAGAGGATGCCGATGGCCATGACCGAAGCCACGTTGCACAGGTCCCAGTTGGCCCAGTAGTTGGTGATGACGGCGCCGTTGTGGTGGGTGAGGAAGTCCTCGTTCATGGGGTGGAAGACCTTGAGCATCATCTTCTGGAAGCGGGCCAGGTCGAAGCCGTCGTGGTCGCGCACCAGCTCGGCGGCGTTGGCGAACTGGTAGCCGTAGAGCCCGGCGGCCAGGAACCGGTCGGCGTTGCCGGTGACCGTGGTGAGCGTGGCCGACCAGGCGTTGAGGATCGCGACGGCCGCCTCGGCGTTCTCCTTCGTGCCCGCGATCTTCCAGCGCAGGGCGTTCTGGTAGGCGGCGTGGATGTCGTTGTAGAGGGACACGTAGTTCTGGCCGGTGCCGCCGCGGACGACCGTGGCCTGCGGCCTGGGGGCCCAGGTGCTCGCGGAGTGCCGGTTGGCGGTCAGCCGCTGCCAGCCCGCAGTCCAGGGCTCCCGGCGGGCGGCGACGCGCACCTTGGCCCGGTTGAGGTCGCCCGCGTTGTGCAGCATCCCGGGGTGCGCGAAGACCGGCTTCCCGGCGGACGCGCCGGGCGACGGGGAGGCACCGGTCTGCGCCGCGTCGGCCGAGTCACCACCGCCCAACGAGACCGCGACACCGCCGACGGCTCCCGCGGCGGCGACACCACCGGCCATCTGGAGGGCGCTGCGGCGGCTGATGCGGTGCTTGTTGTGCTCTGCCACGAATGACTCCTGTGCGGATGGAGGGGCGTGTGCGCTGTGTGTTGCACGCGCTGTGTGCGGTGCGTGTGGTGCTTGTGCACAGGAGACGGAGGAGAGGCTTCCGGGATAACAGTTTTCCGGCACCGCCGTGAGTCGCCCTAGAGGGAACCCCTGACAACACCCTTGTCCAGCAAGGCAGTTGATGAGGGTCGCGGCCAGGGTCGGCCCCCTCCTCGGAGAGGATCCGCGGCGACGGCGTACGACCGGAGGATGAAGGTCACCGACCACCCCTGGGAGTCAGCCGATGCATCTCCGTATCCGTACCGCCTGTGCCGCCGTCGTGGTCCTGGGCCTCACCGCGGGGCCCCTGGCCGGGACCGCGCTCGCCACCCCCGCCCCCACGGCGGTCGTACGGGAGACCGTGAGTCCGAAAACCGACAAGGCCTTACGCGAAGCGCTGAAGGGAATTCCGGACAAGGACACGACGGCCGCGCTCGTACGCGTCGGGGGCAAGGCCGGCACCTGGCGGGGCAGCGCCGGGGTGCACGACCTGGCGAGTGGCCGCAAGGCTCTGGAACACGGGCGGTTCAGGGCCGGTTCGACCACCAAGGTGGTCACCGCGGCCGTCGTGCTGCAGCTCGCCGCCGAAGGCAGGATCGACCTGGACCGACACGTCCAGACCTACCTCCCCGGCCTCCTCTCGAAGGCGTTCGAGCCCATCACCGTACGGCAGTTGCTGACCTTCACCAGCGGGCTGAAGCCCGGAGCGACGCTGGGTGACGTGAACGGCGAGGGGTACGAGCGACGGTTCGAGACGCTGACCCCTGAGGCGGTCGTGGCCTCGTCCGTCGCCGCAGGCCCCGCCTTCCGCCCGGGCACGCGGCAGAAGTACGCCAACATCGACTACACCGTGCTCGGCCTGCTCATCGAGAAGGTCACCCACGACACGTACGAGCACCAGGCGGCCGTACGGGTCCTGCGGCCGGCCGGGATGCGCCACACGTCCTTCCCCGGCGGCCCCGACCCGCGTATCCACGGCCCGCACAACCGCGGCTACCAGATCCTGGCGGACGGCAGGCTGGTGGACGCCACCGAGTGGAACATGTCGGACCGGTGGGCCGCGGGCGACATGATCTCGACGACGGAGGACCTGGAACGCCTGCTCTTCGCCCTGTTCCGCGGCCGACTGGTCCCCCGACCCCTCCTGGACAAGGAGATGTTCACGCTCCCCGACGTGCCGAACGCCACGATGAGCGCCGGCCTCCAGCAGTACGAGCTCGACGACGGCACCGTCATCTGGGCCAAGTCCGGTGCCAGGCCCGGCTACAACACGGTGATCGCCGCCACGCGCAATCTGTCACGCACCCTCGTGTTTTCTGTGAACGCGACCGACGCGAAGAGCGAGGAGACGAATCCGGTGGCCGAGCGGATCCTTTGGGCGACGTTCGGAACCGGGTGACTCATCCGGACCTGCCCCGAACGGCCGTTGGCGTCCGAGAACCGACTCTGCTGATTCAGGGCGTACCGGAACCCGCGGGCAGCACGAGCCGGAAGACGCTGCCGCGTCCTGTGGCCGTCTCGAGTTCCAGGCGGCCGCCGTGGCCCTGGGCGATCGCGCCCGCGACGGCGAGGCCGAGGCCGGAGCCGCCGTGGTCGTGGGAGCGGGACGGGTCGACCCGGTAGAAGCGTTCGAAGACCCGGTCTGCCTCTTCCGGGGACAGGCCGGGGCCCCGGTCCGCGACTTCCAGCACACAGATCGGCGCCCCTTCGCGCAGCGGTGGCGAGGGGCTCGTCCGGCCGGGGCGGTCTGTGCCTCCGGTGGTGCGGCCCGCCCGGTACCCATGCGTACGTCCACCCTCGTGCCGGGCGGGGTGTGCGTCAGCGCGTTGGCCGGCAGGTTGCCCACGACCTGGCGCAGCCGGTGTGGATCGCCGGTCGTCTCGACCAGTTCCAGGTCCTCCTCGTCGGCGGCCGCCCCGCTGCCGAGGGTGCCCAGTCTGATCAGGCGTCCGTCGCCCTGGTGGGCCGGCGCGCTGACGGAGTCCGCGGCCACTGCCGGCAGATCGACCCGCTCGCTGCGGTAGGCGGGTTCCTTGTCCAGCTTGGCCAGCAGCACAGGGCCAGTTCGGCGAAACCCTGGTTGGTCGTCAGCGGTGTGCGCAGTTCGTGTCCGGCGTCGGCGACGAACCGGCGCAGCCGGGCCTCGGAGAACCCTCGTACGGAGAGACAACGGTGGGGGTGACGTGTCGTCCGGCGGGATGCGGGCGGGGATGGACGGTGACGGGGCGGCTCCGGCAGAAAGGGCGAGCCCGCGGAGGCCCCGGTACGTGGCATCGCCGACCGGAGACCGAGCTGTGCGGAACACTCGCCGTCCGAGCGGGGAAACCGGCGACAGCGGGCTGGGAATTCGCCGAGAGTCGGCTGGGTCTCAGCTGAGAGTCGTAGGCGCGGGTGGCCCGAGTGGTACCGCGGTACCACTCGGGCGCCGAAGACTCCCCTCAGGTCCCAGAGTCCCGGCCCGTCGCGCTCCTAACTTCGAGAGCAGGCACCGCGGCACATCCGCGGCCGGTTTCGAGGCAGGAAAGGCCCACTCCCATGATCGAAGCGCGTGAGCTGACGAAGCGGTACGGCGACAAGACGGTCGTCGACAACCTGACCTTCACCGTGAAGCCCGGTGAGGTGACCGGCTTCCTCGGTCCCAACGGAGCGGGCAAGTCCACGACCATGCGCATGGTCGTCGGCCTGGACGCGCCCACCAGGGGCTCGGTCACCGTGGGCGGCCGGGCCTATGCCAGGCACGCCGCGCCCCTGCACGAGATCGGCACCCTCCTGGAGGCCAAGTCCGTCCATCCCGGGCGCAGCGCCTTCAACCACCTGATGGCGCTCGCGTACACCCACGGCATTTCGCGCCGTCGGGTGGACGAGGTCATCGAACTGGCCGGGCTGACCAGCGTGGCCGGCAAGCGCGTGGGCGCGTTCTCCCTCGGCATGGGCCAGCGGCTCGGCATCGCCTCGGCACTCCTCGGGGACCCGGCGATCGTCGCCGTCGTCGCGCCCCGCCTGACCCGGCGCCTGCTGGACGCCTACGCCCACCAGGTACTCGCACCGGCCGACGCCCCCGTCGCCGAGGACCCCCGCCTGGGAACCCTCAGCGACCGTGAACGAGAGGTCCTGGTCGCCATCGGCCACGGCTGGACGAACACGGAGATCGCCGAACGGCTCGTCCTCACCGAGTCCACGGTGAAGAAGCACGTCGGCCGGGTCCTCGCCAAGATCGGCGCACGCGACCGGATCCAGGCCGTGATCATGGCGTACGACTCCGGCCTGGTCAGGGCCAAGTCATAGCCCCGCGATCGCGTTCCATCGCTTCGCGAAGTCCGTGCGTTCCTTCGACGTGATGTCCCGTGCGATCGCGAGCCGCTTGCGCATGGCGGTGTCGGGGAAGATGAGCGGGTCCTCGGCCAGGGCGGCGGTCTCCTCGTCCTTGGCGGAGGCGAGGATGTCCTGGGCGGCCGGGACGGGGCAGACATAGTTGACCCAGGCGGCGAGTCCGGCGGCGACGGACGGCTCGTAGTAGTAGTCGACGAGGGTCTCCGCGTTCGCCTTGTGGCGGGCGAGGTTCGGGATCATCAGGGACTCGGACCAGAGTTCGGCGCCCTCCTCCGGGACGACGAACTCGATGTCGGGGTCGTCGGCCTGGAGCTGGATCACGTCACCGCTGTACGCCTGGCAGGCCAGTACGTCGCCGCTCGACAGGTCCTTGATGTAGTCGTTGCCGGTGAAGCGGCGGATGTGGTCCGTGCGGACGAGCTTCTCGACCTGCTCGCACATCGTGTGGAAGTCGTCCGCGGTCCACCTGGTGATGTCGACGCCATTGCCCTGCATGAGCAGCGCGAACGCCTCGTCGAGACCGGAGAGGAGCGTGACGCGGCCCTTCAGGTCGTCCGCCCACAGGTCGGAGACGTGCCGGATCTCGCGGCCGACCTTGCGGCGGTTGTACGCGATGCCGGTGATCCCCGACTGCCACGGCACGCTGTGCCCCCGGCCCGGGTCGAAGGCCGGTGAACGCAGTTGCGGGTCCAGGTACTTGGTGACGTTGGGCTGCCTGGATCTGTCCATCTCCTGGACCCAGCCCAGGCGTACGAACCGCGCGCACATCCAGTCGCTGATCACCATCAGGTCCCGGCCGGTCTCCTGATGGTTCATCAGGGAGGGGCTGACCTTCCCGAAGAACTCGTCGTTGTCGTTGATCTCCTCGGTGTACGTGACCTGGATCCCGGTGCGCTTCTCGAAGGCGTCCAGGGTGGGGCGCCTCGACTCGTCCTCGTCGTCCGTGTCGATGTAGAGGGGCCAGTTGGCCCACGTCAGGCGCTTGTCCGTGGCCGAAAGGTCGCTTCTCGACCGGTCCGACGGCGCGACGTACGCCGCCGGTACGCCGCAGCCGGCGGCCAGTGCGGTGGCTGCGCCCGTGCCGAGGGTGCGCAGCAGGGTGCGGCGGGAGATTCGCGTTCTCTGGTTCGGGTTCGCTGGCACGTGGGCAGCATGGCGCCTGCCCTGCCGGACGGGCAATGGACGCTGCGTCGATCCGTCCGCCTCGGGGGCGACACAGTGTCGCCCCCGCCGCCCTTACCGATTCCCGTCCCTGCCTCAGGGGCTCCGCCCCCGAACCCCCGCTCCTCAAACGCCGGAGGGGCTGAAGATTTCGCGGCCCGGGCCGACACATTCAGCCCGTCCGGCGTTTGAGGACGAGGCCGTTCAGGCCGATGCGGGGGGTCTGAGGGCGGCAGCCCCCAGGATCGGGACGGGAAGGGGCGGCGGGGGCGGGAACACCACCTCCACCCACAGCCCGCCCTCCCCCCGGGCCCGCGCCTCCACCACACCCCCGTGCGCCGCCGCGATCGCCGCCACGATCGACAAGCCCAACCCGGACCCCTCCCGGGCGCGAGCCCGAGACCGCACCCGCTCAGCTCCCACCCTCCGAAACGGTTCGAACAGAACGCCCACCTGATCCCCCTGCACCACGGGCCCACTGTTCACGACCCGCAAGGAGGCCCGCCCGTCGACGACCCCGGTCCAGACGGAAACCCAACCCCCCTCCCCCGACGGCACGTTGTGGCGCACCGCGTTCTCGACGAGGTTGCTCACCAGCCGCCCGATCAACTGCGGATCCCCGACCGGCGCCGCGGGCGAGAGCTCGGCGGACACCCGGGGCCCACCGTCGGGCAACAGCTCGCCCGCCACCACGGACAGATCCACGAACTCCCGCTCCGGCACCCCCCGTTGACTGAGCGCCAACGTCAACAACGCCTCGATCAACCGCTCCTGCTCCTGCCCGGCGGCCCGCACCCGAAGACAGGCGGCCCGCAGGGTCTCGGCATCGGCCCCGGGATCGGCGAGCGCCACATCGATGACGGCCTGCTGCAGCGTGAGCGGTGTACGCAACTCGTGCGACGCGTTGGCCACGAACCGCCGCTGCGCCTCGAAGGCGCCTTCGAGGCGGGCGAGCAGATCGTCGAACGTGTCGGCGAGATCCTTGAGTTCGTCGGCCGGCCCGGCCACCGCGAGCCGTCGATGCAGGGCGTCCGCGGAGATCCGCCGCACCGCCCCGGTCATGCTCCGCAGAGGCGCGAGCACCCGCCCGGCCACCAGCCACCCGAGCACGAGCGAGGCAAGCGCCATGACGCCGAGCGCGACCCCCGACTCGACGAAGAGCTGATGGAGCTGGTCGCTGCGCTGGGCGACCAACTGCTCACGTACGTACCCCTGGACGGCGGGCGCCTCCGCTCCCCACTCCCCCGGAGGCGGATCGGGCCTGGTCATCGATACCTGTTCGCCGCGCTCGGACATCAGGGCGTACGTGAGAGCCAGCAGCACCGCGCCCGCCACCACGAACAACCCGCCGTAGACCAACGTCAGCCGCCACCGGATGCTCTGTGGTCCCCGGATGCCCGGCAGCCCGCGCATGCTCTTCCGTCCGCGGATCCGCCACACCGCGGGGAGCCCGAGACGCACGCTCATACCCGGTACCCGGCCTGCGCCACCGTCTCGATCAACGGCGGTTCCCCGAGCTTGCGCCGCAGCCATCTGACCGTCACCTTCACGGTCTGGGTGAACGGATCGGCGGCCTCGTCCCAGGCCCGCTCCAGCAGTTCCTCGGCGGAGACGACGGCCCCGCCCGCCCCCATCAGCAGCTCCAGGACCGAGAACTCCTTCGGGCTGAGAGGGAGTTGGCGGCCGTCGCGGGACGCCACCCGCCGGGCGGGGTCGAGCCGCAGATCGCCGTGGACCAGGACCGGCGGCAGTGCCGGTTGGGCCCGGCGCCCCAACGCCCGTATCCGCGCGACGAGTTCGGTGAACGCGAAGGGCTTCGGCAGATAGTCGTCGGCGCCCATCCCGAGCCCCGCGACCCGGTCGGCGACCGTGCCGGACGCGGTCAGCATCAGTACCCGCGCCCGGCTGCCCCCCTCGGCCAGGGCCCGGCAGACCCGGTCTCCGTGCAGCCCGGGCAGATCACGGTCGAGTACGACGACGTCGTAGCCGTTGACCGTGGCCCGCTCCAGCGCCGCATGGCCGTCCAGCGCGATGTCGACGGCCACACCCTCTCTGCGCAGTCCCGCCGCGACGGTCTCGGCGAGCTCCTCGTGGTCGTCGACCACCAATACGCGCATCGGCATCTCCGGCTGCGTCTCCGGCTGCTGCGAACCCTGCGGCCAGCGTGCCCGCCGGGCGGTAACAGTGCGGTAAGAGCAACCGTTCCCGTGCCGTAACCGCCCGCGCGCTGAGGTGATTCGAGGAGACCCGCACCAGGGAACTCCAGAGACGCACCCAGGAGGATCCACATGCGAAGCACGACGAAAGGGCACCGCCGGCTGGCCGCGGCCTGCGCCCTGATCACCGCCGTCACGCTCGGCGGGGTGTACGCGGGCCAGGCGGTCGCGGCCGACCCGTCCGCCCCGTCGAGCGGCGGGTCGTCGTCGGAGCCCCCGAAGGACGACGACCCGGACGGTTCGACCGACTGGAAGCGCCAGGACAAGGCCTCCCGCGAGTTCACCGAGTGCGTGCGCGACAACGGCCTGGAGGACTTCCCCGACATCGTCATCCACACGACGGAGGACGGCGACGGCGTACGCGTACGGATCGACGCGGGCGAACGGACGAGCCGTCCCGACCCGGTCTCGAAGGAGTTCCGGAAGGCCGTGAAGGCCTGCAAGCACATCCTGGACGACATCGGCGTCGACTTCCCGGTCCCGCCCGACGAGCCGCCCGGCAAGGGCGACCGGCCCTGGCCCCCGGACTGCGGCGGCCGCGAGGTGCAGAAGAACGAGAAGGGCGACAAGAGCGGGAAGGGTTCCGACGCAGAGCTGAGCGTCGCCGGACTCGTACTCACAAAGACCGTCTGATTCGTACTCGCCCAGCCATCCGGGCGACCGACACGGCACGGCCCCGAGCGGATCAACTCCCGCCCGGGGCCGTGCCGTTCATGCCATCAGCGGCGGACCATCAGCCCTCGATGGACGTCATCACGTGCTTGATCCGCGTGTAGTCGTCGAACCCGTACGCCGAAAGGTCCTTGCCGTAGCCGGACTTCTTGAAGCCGCCGTGCGGCATCTCCGCGACCAGCGGGATGTGCGTGTTGATCCAGACGCAGCCGAAGTCGAGGACCTTGGCCATGCGCATCGCGCGCGAGTGGTCCTTGGTCCAGACGGAGGAGGCGAGTGCGTACTCGACGCCGTTCGCCCACTCGACGGCCTGCGCCTCGTCCGAGAAGGACTGGACGGTGATGACCGGGCCGAAGACCTCGTTCTGGATGATCTCGTCGTCCTGCTTGAGACCCGACACCACGGTCGGAGCGTAGAAGTAGCCCTTGTCGCCGACGCGGTGGCCGCCCGCCTCGACCTTGGCGTGGGCGGGCAGTCGCTCGATGAAGCCGGTGACCTGCTTGAGCTGGTTCGGGTTGTTGAGCGGCCCGTACAGCACGTCCTCGTCGTCCGGCATGCCGGTCTTCGTGTCGGCTGCGGCCTTGGCGAGCGCGGCCACGAACTCGTCGTGGACGGACTCCTGGACGAGGACGCGGGTGGCGGCCGTACAGTCCTGGCCCGCGTTGAAGAAGCCCGCGACCGAGATGTCCTCGACGGCCTTGGCCATGTCGGTGTCCTCGAAGACGACGACCGGCGCCTTGCCGCCCAGCTCCAGGTGAACGCGCTTGACGTCCTTGGCGGCGGACTCGGCGACCGAGATGCCCGCGCGCACTGAGCCGGTGATCGACGCCATGGCGGGCACCGGGTGCTCGACCATCGCGCGGCCGCTGTCGCGGTCGCCGCAGATGACGTTGAAGACGCCCTTGGGGACGATCGAGCCGATGATCTCGGCGATCAGGACCGTGGAGGCGGGCGTGGTGTCCGACGGCTTGAGGACGACCGTGTTGCCGGCCGCGAGCGCGGGGGCGAACTTCCACACGGCCATCATCATCGGGTAGTTCCACGGCGCGACCTGCGCGCAGACGCCGACCGGCTCGCGGCGGACGATCGAGGTCAGGCCCTCCATGTACTCGCCGGCCGCGCGGCCCTCCAGCATGCGCGCCGCGCCCGCGAAGAAGCGGATCTGGTCGACCATGGGCGGGATTTCCTCGGACCGGGTCAGGCCGATGGGCTTGCCGGTGTTCTCGACCTCGGCCGCGATCAGCTCCTCGGCGCGCTCCTCGAAGGCGTCCGCGATCTTGAGCAGGGCCTTCTGGCGCTCGGCCGGGGTCTGGTCGCGCCAGGCCGGGAAGGCCGCGGCGGCTGCGGCCATCGCGGCGTCGACGTCGGCCTGTCCGGACAGCGGCGCGGTGGCGTAGGCCTCGCCCGTCGCGGGGTTGACCACGTCGGTGGTCCGTCCATCGGCGGCATCGCGGAATTCTCCGTCGATGTAATTGCGCAGACGACGCAGCTCGGTGCTCACTGCCGGCCCTCCAGTCAGATGTCCAATCACTGAGACATCCACCCTAGTCCCGCGTCCCACGTTTTCAACACCCCCGATCGCCCCAGAACTGCGAAATCCGCACATGCGGGCCGCACAGACAACGAATTTCATCAATCAACTCTTGCGGAACTGCTGATGCCTCATGCACAGTGAGCGCGTGTCCAGTCGCAGCGCAGAGCCAAAGGGCTCCCGAGACACCCGGTCGGGGAACACCACTCCCCCGCTGGACAGCGTCTCCCTCGCCATCATCGAGCAGCTCCAGGAAGACGGCCGCAGGCCGTACGCCGCGATCGGCAAGGCCGTCGGCCTCTCCGAGGCGGCCGTGCGCCAGCGCGTCCAGAAGCTGCTCGACCAGGGCGTGATGCAGATCGTCGCCGTCACGGACCCGCTCACCGTGGGTTTCCGCAGACAGGCGATGGTGGGCATCAATGTCGACGGCGACCTGGAGCCGGTGGCGGACGCGCTGACCGCCATGTCGGAAGTCGAGTACGTGGTGATGACCGCCGGCTCGTTCGACATCCTCGCCGAGATCGTCTGCGAGGACGACGACCACCTGCTGGACGTCATCAACAAACGCATACGGGCCCTGCCCGGCGTGCGCTCCACCGAGAGCTTCGTCTACCTCAAGCTCAAGAAGCAGACCTATATGTGGGGAACCCGATAGCCGTGACCACCAAGGACCTCAGCCGAACCGCGTACGACCACCTGTGGATGCACTTCACCCGCATGTCCTCGTACGAGAACGCTCCCGTCCCCACGATCGTCCGTGGCGAGGGCACCTACATCTACGACGACAAGGGCAAGCGCTACCTCGACGGTCTCGCGGGGCTGTTCGTGGTCCAGGCGGGCCACGGCCGCCGGGAGCTGGCCGAGACGGCGATGAAGCAGGCGCAGGAGCTCGCCTTCTTCCCGATCTGGTCGTACGCCCACCCGAAGGCCGTCGAGCTCGCGGAGCGCCTCGCGAACTACGCGCCGGGCGACCTGAACAAGGTCTTCTTCACCACGGGTGGCGGCGAGGCCGTCGAGACCGCCTGGAAGCTCGCCAAGCAGTACTTCAAGCTGCAGGGCAAGCCGACCAAGTACAAGGTCATCTCCCGCGCGGTCGCCTACCACGGCACCCCGCAGGGCGCCCTGTCCATCACGGGCCTGCCGGCCCTGAAGGCCCCGTTCGAGCCGCTGGTCCCGGGCGCCCACAAGGTCCCGAACACCAACATCTACCGCGCGCCCTCCTTCCTCGACCAGGGGTCCGGCGTCTCCCCCGAGGCCTTCGGCCGCTGGGCCGCCGACCAGATCGAGGAGCAGATCCTCTTCGAGGGCCCGGAGACGGTCGCCGCCGTCTTCCTGGAGCCGGTGCAGAACGCCGGCGGCTGTTTCCCGCCGCCGCCCGGCTACTTCCAGCGCGTCCGCGAGATCTGCGACCAGTACGACGTGCTGCTCGTCTCCGACGAGGTCATCTGCGCCTTCGGCCGCCTGGGCACGATGTTCGCCTGCGACAAGTTCGACTACGTGCCGGACATGATCACCTGCGCCAAGGGCATGACGTCGGGCTACTCCCCGATCGGCGCGTGCATCATCTCGGACCGGCTTGCCGAGCCGTTCTACAAGGGCGACAACACCTTCCTGCATGGCTACACCTTCGGCGGCCACCCGGTGTCGGCGGCCGTGGGTCTCGCGAACCTCGACCTGTTCGAGCGCGAGAACCTCACCCAGCACGTGCTGGACAACGAGGGGGCGTTCCTCTCCACCCTGCAGAAGCTGCACGACCTGCCGATCGTCGGCGACGTCCGCGGCAACGGCTTCTTCTACGGCATCGAGCTGGTGAAGGACAAGGCCACCAAGGAGACCTTCACGGACGAGGAGTCGGAGCGCGTGCTCTACGGCTTCGTCTCCAAGAAGCTCTTCGAGTACGGCCTCTACTGCCGCGCCGACGACCGCGGTGACCCGGTCATCCAGCTCTCGCCGCCGCTGATCTCCGACCAGTCGACCTTCGACGAGATCGAGGGGATCGTCCGCCAGGTGCTGACGGAGGCGTGGGCGAAGCTCTGATCCCGCCGAGCCCCCAGGGGCTCTGACCGTGACACGGCTCAGCCTGGGCTCCGGCTCCGGCTCCGGCTCCGGCTCCGATGAGCTGAATCTGTGATCAACACCGGCCCCGGTGCCGCCCGTTCGAGTGAGAATGGGCGCCCCGGGGCCGCGTGTTGTCTCTACTCACGCCACTGACTACCTAGCGTGCCCATTGAATCCTCCCCCTCGTGGCCGAGGGGGATTCCTGGTTCACGCCGCTCGGCCGCTCAGCGAACGGTCGAGTCTTACGCGATCGACACCAGCCGGGTTGAAACCAGCCCGGACGGCATAAATGCCTAGGAGGCAGCGCGTGCTTGGTTCTCACGACGCACTGCCCACGACGCACCCTACGCGTGACCGGGACCGTGACCGAATGCCTCCGTCTTCGTTCCCCCGTACGGGGGACTCAGCACGGCATTTCTGATCGAACCGAGGTGTACGCGATGGTCGCTCCGCCGGACAACGACGTGCTGTGGGCACGCGCCCTGCACGTCAAGCACAACGGCTCGCCCGCGCTCACCGGCGTCTCGCTCGGGGTTCGCGAGGGCGAGATCCTCGCCGTCGGCGGCCCGCGTGGCAGCGGCAAGACGACCCTGCTCCAGTGCCTGTCCGGGCAGTTGCGGGCGCAGCAGGGCGAGGTCTGGTTCAACAGCACGCCCGTGCACACCATGGGTCCGCTGACCCGCGAGCGGCTGCGCCGCGACCGGTTCGCCTGGATCGACCCGACGCCGGTCCTGGTCCCTGAGCTGAACGCCTGGGAGAACGCGGCCCTGCCCCTGATGCTGCGCGGTGTCTCGCGCCGCCGCGCCAAGACCGCCGCCCTGGAGTGGCTGGACCGCCTCGACATCGGCGGCTGCGCCCGCAAACGCCCGTACGCGCTTCTGCACGCCGAGCGACAGCGCGTGGCCATCGCCCGCGCCCTGGCCCCCGCGCCGACCGTGCTCTTCGCCGACGAGCCCACCGCCCCGCTGCACCGCGCCGACCGGGCCCAGGTGCTGCGTACGCTCACGACGGCGGCCCGTTCGCACGGGATCACCGTCGTACTGGCCACGCACGACGCGGACACCGCGGCCCTCGCCGACCGCACGGTGTCGCTGCTCGACGGGCGGCGCGTGAACACCGTCCATCTGCCGCCGGTGTCCGACAGCGTGGAAGGCCGGGCCGCGTGCTCGCTCTCCGTCTAGCGCGCGGGGCCCGCCCCGCCGTCCAGCTCCGCAGACTCCTGGTCGCGGCGGCGTCGGCGGGCACGGGCTTCCTGCTCCTGTGCACCCTGGGGTACGCGATGGGGCACCCGGACGCGTCCGGTGCGGCCGTGCTGCGGCTGGCCTGGTGCGTCGCGCCGCTCGCCGCGACCGTGCAGTTCGCGGTGGCGGTCGCCCGGACCGACCCGGCCACCCGCCCCCGGCAGGGGCTGTCGGCGCTCGGCCTCGGCCCCGCCCGCCTGACGGCCCTCGCGGCGATCTCCACCGCCGTGTCCTGCACGCTCGGTTCGATGATCGCCCTGCTCTTCTTCCTGCATCTGCGCGGCGACCTGACCGGCCTCCCCTTCGACGGCGACGCCGCCGACCTCCTCGCCGCGGACGAGCCGCTGCCCCTCCCGGCCGCGCTCACCCTGCTGGCCCTCGTACCGCTCATCGCCTCGGCGGCCAGCGCGACGGTGCTCCGGCCGCGGGGCCCGAGGCCCAGTCTCACGACGGGCGGACGGCCAGGCCGGCTGAGCGGCTTCGGCGGATACGGCCGCTCCGTCGAACGCGTCGGCTTCGGCGCGTACGGGCGATTCGGGACGCGTACGGAGACACGTACGGAGGCGAAGGCGGGCCCGCGCTCCGAGGGTCAGGACGGTTCCGCGGGCCGGGAGGGTTCCGCGGGCCGGGGCGGCTCCGGGCAGGACACCACCGGCCGCACCGCCTCCGCCGGGCACGGCGGCCCCGAGGTGTCCACCAGTGCCGCGGCGCTCGAC